>JAOZOT010000007.1:12446-14140 GCA_029933115.1 Anaerolineae bacterium
TAGGGGATAACGATGACTCAAGATGATGTCACACAAAAGCTTAGCGGGTTGAAGACCGCCAAATCTGCCTTATTGTTGGAAGCGGAATTGCTCAAAAGGATGGGCTTGGTCCATTACGCTCGACCACTGTACTTTCGTGTTGCGGAGCATGAAATTCAGTTGGCTGGGGCGTTCACCTCCCTTGGTCGCGATCGGGACGCACAGGTGAGCTACTTAAGTGCGGCTCACTGTTTCATCGAAGCACATAAGTTCGCCACAGCTTCCAGGGTCCTTCAGTCCGCGTTAGAACGGTTCATTGACGACCGGGAAGCACGCCAACTGATCGAGATGTGTGAAGGGAAAGCAGATGAGCCCTTTACTGCCGACATGCCTGAGGTTCGCGCTTTGGTTAATCTCCTTCTCAGGAAAAAACTGATCGAAGTGTCTGAATGGGAAGCCGAACTGAAAGCTGTTTCTCAGCTATAGAGGTACACAAACCAAGGGTCAAGCACGGAGTGTATTCATGGTCGTGATCGAAGCTGTCGGTGGCCTGTGGCAATTCATCAGAGCCATGGGCGTCACCATCAGGCATTTTTTCAAGAAACCCATCACCGTCCAATATCCTGAAGAGAAAGTACGCATCTATCCCCGTTTCCGGGGGCGGCACGAGTTGCAGCGCGATGAGGACGGCCTGGAGCTCTGCGTGGGCTGTGGCCTGTGCGCCGCCATCTGCCCCTCAGGGGCCATATACGTGGAAGCAGCGGAGAACACCGAGGAGGAACGCTACTCCAAGGGGGAACGCTATGCCCGCATCTACGAGATCAACATGACCCGCTGCATTTTCTGCGGCTACTGCGAGGAGGCCTGCCCCACCGGAGCCCTGAAGCTCAAACATGAATTCGCCCTGGCCGACTACGATCGCACTAGCCTCATCTACGATAAGGCCAGGCTGTTGCAACCCGCCTCGCCTCACGTCATAGTTCTGGAGGGTTAGCCTGCATGGAACTGGCTTTGTTTGTCGTTTTAGCTGTCATAGCGGTGATCGCAGCCGCCGGCGTGGTCCTCAGCAAGAAGGCCGCCACCGGTGCCCTCTTCCTGCTCCTCAACTTCTGCACCCTGGCCGGCCTCTACATCCTGCTTAACGCCCAGTTTATCGCCGTCGCCCAGGTCATTATCTACGCCGGAGCCATCGTGGTGCTTTTCCTCTTTGTGCTCATGCTTCTTTCGCCGGGCAAAGAGGAAAGCCAGGACCGGAAGCCATACATCAGAGTCTTTGCCGTCTTTCTGGCTGTCCTCATGCTTGGGGAAGTGGGCTACGTTGCTTTCACCGGCGTCCTGAGCGGCACGCCCGGTCAATACACCCCGGAGAAGATAGCCGAGGTGGGCAACGTCCAGGCCATCGGCCAGGTGCTTTTCACCGACTTTTTGTTGCCTTTCGAGCTGGCCTCGGTGCTCTTGCTGGTAGGCATCGTGGGCGCGGTAGTGCTGGCCAAGAGGGAGCTTTAAATGATCCCATCATCGTATTATTTGATTCTCAGCGCTGTCCTTTTCACCATCGGCGTCATCGGCGTCCTGGTGCGGCGTAATGCTATCGTCATTTTCATGTGCATCGAGATGATGCTCAACGCCGTCAACCTGACCTTCATCACTTTCTCTCGCTATTTGAACTCACTGGACGGGCAGGTTTTCGTCTTTCTGGTGATGACCGTGGCCGC
>JAOZOT010000007.1:14240-29944 GCA_029933115.1 Anaerolineae bacterium
CCATCCTCGTCTCCATCTTCCGCCTGAAAGAGACGACCGACGTTGACGAGATCAACCTGATGAAGTGGTAGGGAGTAGAGAGAAGGGGGGCACCCCCTTGCACCTCCGCCCTGACGGGAAGAAACGACCGACGTTGACGAGAGCAATCTGATGAAACGGTAGGAGTGTGGGGAGAAGGGGCATGGCCCTCACCCCCAACCCTCTCTCCCATTCGCCCGCGCCGGCGCGGCGAGCGGTGGGAGAAGGGGCTACTTCCCTCCCTCGCCCGTCGTAAAACGGGAGAGGGAGGGGCCGGGGGAGGGTGAGGGCCTTGCACCCCCGCCCTGACGGGAAGAGACGCCCGACGTTGATGAGATCAGCCTGATGAAGTAGCAGGGAACAATAGATAGGGGATAGAGGTGGGGGGAATACGCTTCGACACTTTGTACCTTCAGTGAGAAAAAGCCAATAGCAGATGCCGAAAAAAGCAAGAGCGCCGGAGATAAACCGGCGCCCTCGGGGGACGGTTCGTGTCCCCTCGCCTGATAAGCAATGATAATATACCATAAACTCGCCATTTTGTCAAATGCGACGGAGCGGAGAGGACTCGAACCCCATGCCCGGAGGCGCCCTTCGCTTATCAGGCGAGGCCCCACATTTGTAAAGCTGTCGCTACGAACGATGTAGTGGTTCGTAGTGGCGACTTCAGTCGCTTTCCGTCGGCTTGAACGGCTAAAGCCGTCACTACGAACAAAGACGTCGGTGTCTACACCATAAGCGATAAGCCATCGGCCATTAAACTATCTCGGAGGTATGAATGGGTGAGGCTTTGATCCACAATACAATCTGGTTCATACTCCTCTTTCCTTTGCTCGGTGTGCTGATCAATGGGTTCTTTGGATACAGGCTCGGCAAGAGGGTGGTGGGCGTTGTAGGCCCCGCTGCTGTGGGACTGGCCTTCCTGGCCGCCTGCGGCATGTTCATAGGAGTGGTCCAAAGCCACCACGCAGTGGTCAGCACCCTGTACTCCTGGATCACGGTCGGTGATTTCGACGTCAGCCTAGCACTGCGAGCCGACCCCCTCTCCTCGCTGATGGCCCTGGTGGTCAGCGGCGTGGGCTTTCTGATCCACGTCTACTCGGTGGGCTACATGGCCGAGGACGAACGCTTCACCCGCTTTTTCACCCAACTCAACCTCTTCGCCTTCTCCATGCTCCTCCTGGTCCTGGGCAACAACTTTCTGGTCATGTTCGTCGGCTGGGAGTTGGTCGGCCTGTGCTCGTACCTGCTCATCGGTTTCTGGTTCGAGCGCGATGCTCCGGCCGACGCGGGCAAAAAGGCCTTCCTGGTCACCCGCATCGGCGACTTTGGCTTTGCCCTGGGGGTGATGCTTATTTTCACCACCTTCCGCACCCTGGACTTTGAGCAGGTTTTTGAGAGGGCACCGGAGTTGCTGCCGGTGGGCAGCACTATTGCCACGGCTATCACCCTTCTGCTCTTCATGGGCGCCGTGGGCAAATCGGCCCAGATACCGCTTTACGTGTGGTTGCCCGATGCCATGGAAGGCCCCACGCCCGTCAGCGCCCTCATCCACGCCGCGACCATGGTCACGGCCGGCGTCTACATGGTGGCCCGCACCCACGTCCTCTTCGAGTTGGCCCCACTCTCGATGAGTGTGGTGGCCTGGATCGGGGTGGTCACCGCCTTCTTCGCCGCCAGCATGGCTCTGGTCCAGAACGACCTCAAGCGCATTCTGGCCTACTCGACTATCAGCCAATTGGGGTATATGTTCGTGGGGGTGGGTGTAGGCGCTTACGCCGCCGGAATCTTCCACCTGACCACTCACGCTTTCTTCAAGGCCCTCTTGTTCTTGGGCGCCGGCAGCGTGATGCACGCCCTCAGCGGCGAGTTGAACATCCAGAAGATGGGCGGCCTCAAGGACAAAATCCGCTGGACCTATTGGACCTTCCTGGTGGGCGCGCTGGCCCTCTCCGGTTTCCCCTTCTTCTCCGGGTTCTTCAGCAAGGATGAAATCCTCTGGAAGGCCTATGAGAACGCCGGTCTCTGGCTCTGGCTGGTGGGCATCGTCACCGCTTTCATGACTGCTTTCTACAGCTTCCGGGCGGTGTTTGTGCCCTTCTGGGGACAGTCGCGGCTCGACAAGAAGATAGCCCACCACGTCCACGAGTCGCCTCAGGTCATGATCGTGCCCTTGGTTATTTTGGCTGTCCTGGCTTTCCTGGGCGGTTACATGGGCCTGCCCCACTTCCTGGGCGGCTCCGCTGTGGAAGGCTTCCTCTCGCCAGTCTTTGCCGCTGAAGAAGGGGCCCACGTCGCCGAGGCAGGAGCCCACGCCGCCGGCGTCGGCCTGGAGGTGACTTTCATGGGCATCTCGGTGGTGGTGGCCCTGGCCGGTATCGGGCTGGCCTATTTCATGTACGTGGCCAGGCCGACGGTGCCCGTGGCCCTGGCCAAGGGATTAGGTCCCCTGTACACCTTATTGTTCAACAAGTACTACGTTGACGAATTGTACATGGCCGTCGTGGTCAATCCGCTGAAGGGTCTGGCCGGTTGGCTGGCCCGCGTTTTCGACGCGCGGGGTATTGACGGCCTGGTCAACGGCATCGCTGCCTTCTTCGGTTGGAGTGGTCAGACCACCCGCAAGGTGCAGACCGGTTCCGTGCGCAGTTACGCCTTGTCCATACTCCTGGGTGTGGTTGTTTTGGTGGGGTATTTCGTCTTGCGGTAGAAAATCATAGGGGGAGGGGGTAAAGGAAATGAATCCCTACATTCTTATAATGGCGGTTCTTAGCCTGGTCATCGGTCTGGCTCTTTACATCTGGCTGGTCCGTAGCAATGCCAGCTATTTCTATGCTACCAATGTGGTAAGCTGGCTCCTCATGGCCATGTTCCCGGTGCTGCTGATTTTCTCCTTTTTCCCCAATAGCTCTTTCGCCGGCACTATCAAAGGTGTCTCGATGGGGGGAGCGATAGGAGCATTCATCTTCATCTGGTGGTACGGAACAAAGGCCGCAAACCAGGCGGTTGAGGTTGACAGACGTATCGAAAAAATACGAACCGACCTCAGCTCGGAATTGGAAGCACGGGAGGAGGAACTGGGAAAGCTGAGGGAGTTGTTGGAAAAGGACCAAAAGAGACCTCCCTCTGTGCTACGGGAAACCAAGACCTATGAGTACGGGCTGAAAGAGAACCCGATGAGGCGGATCGCCCTGATTACAGGTGACATCCGGAAAGTCAAAGTGGCCGACATTTGGGTCAATTCGGAAAACACGAATATGCAAATGTCCCGCTTCTACGAACGTTCGGTCTCGGCGATTATCCGCTACCTCGGTGCCAAAAAGGACAACGTCGGGAATGTCGTCGAGGATGTCATTGCCAACGAACTGGCAGAGGCTATGGGCAACAATCTTATCGTCCAACCGGCGACAGTCCTTGTGACCGGGGCGGGAGAACTGGAGAGGACACACAACGTCAAAAAGATATTTCACGTTGCTTCGGTCCACGGTGAGGTTGGAGTTGGCTACAGGCCCGTCCACAACATTGAGTATTGCATAACAAACGCACTCAAAAAGGCTGACTCTGAGGAACTCAAGGATTTGGGGTTAAAGTCCATTCTATTTCCCCTCATGGGCGCCGGGGCAGCAAAAGGCAACCTGAAGGAGATCGCAGAAAAACTGATACACGCTGCCATCTCGTATATGGAGACAACTGAGGACAGCACCATCGAAAATGTCTATTTCCTGACATGGACTGACGTTGAACTGGATACGTGTAAAACCATATTGGAGGAATCCGGCAAGCTAAAGGCCCTGAAAAGCTAGGGCGGGGAAGAAAGTCCCGTCCGCCTTCACGTGCAGATTGTCAAGGATCTGAGACCGGCCGAAGGAGTTGAGTTTATGAATCAATTGGGCTTCCCCCTTCTATCTCTGATCATCTTTCTCCCCCTGTGCGGGGCGGTGGTGACGCTCTTTCTCAGGAAAGAGGCTGTCATCAAATGGTGGGCGCTCATAGTCACCGTGGCGAACTTTTTTCTCTCGCTGCCCCTCTACTTTTATTTCCAATCCGGCACGGCCGAGATGCAGTTCGTCGAGCGCATACCCTGGATGCTCAGTTTGGGCGTAAGCTACCATCTGGGCATTGACGGCATCAGCCTCTTCCTGGTTCTTCTGACCACCTTCCTCATCCCTGTGGCCGTCCTGTCTTCCTGGACGTACATCACCGAGAAGGTGAAGGAGTACATGATCTTGATGCTGCTCATGGAAACGAGCATGGTAGGGGTCTTTGCTGCCCTCGACCTCATTCTTTTCTACGTCTTCTGGGAGGCGACGCTGATCCCCATGTACTTCCTCATCGGCATCTGGGGAGGCGAGCGCCGCATCTACGCTGCCGTCAAGTTTTTCCTCTACACTCTGGCCGGCAGCGCCCTGATGCTGGTGGCCATCTTTGTGCTCTACTTTATGAACGCGCAGGCCACCGGCCGGCCCACCTTTGATCTGCTGGAATTGCAAAAGTTTAGCGTCCCCCTAGCGGCTCAGACCTGGCTCTTCCTGGCCTTCGCCCTGGGCTTTGCCATCAAGGTGCCCCTTTTCCCCTTCCACACCTGGCTGCCCGACGCTCACGTGGAAGCGCCCACCGCCGGCAGCGTGATCCTGGCCGGGGTTCTGCTGAAGATGGGAGCCTATGGCTTCATCCGCTTCTGCCTACCCCTCTTCCCGGCAGCCTTTGCTTACTTTGTGCCCTTGATGTCTATCCTGGCTATCATCGGCATCATCTACGGCTCGCTGGTGGCTTTCAGCCAGAGCGACGTCAAGAGCCTGGTGGCCTATTCCAGCGTGGCTCACTTGGGGTTCGTGGTGCTGGGCATCTTTGCCCTGAACGCTCAGGGGCTATCAGGAGGGATCTTGCAAATGGTCAACCACGGCCTGAGCACGGGGGCACTGTTCCTGCTGGTGGGGATGCTCTATGAGCGCCGGCACACCCGCTTGATTGACGAATTTGGAGGGCTGTGGAAGCAGTTGCCTCTCTTTGGCATCTTCTTGCTCATCGTCACCCTTTCGTCCATCGGGCTGCCGGGCCTGAACGGCTTCATCGGTGAGTTCACCATCCTGGTGGGCACCTTTCAGGCCAACTGGATCTACGCCGCCCTGGCTGCTACGGGCATCGTCCTGGGAGCCTGGTACATGCTGACCATGCTCCGCCGAGTGATGCACGGCCCTCTGGACAAGCCGGCCAACCGCCAACTCCAAGACCTCTCGGCCCGCGAGATCGTCGTTCTGGTGCCCGTGGTCATCTTTATCTTCCTCATCGGCCTCTTCCCCAACCTCTTCTTTGGAAAAATGGAGTCGTCAGTAGATACCCTGCTGAGTCAAACCAGGGCCACGATTAGCATGGGAGAGCCCAATCCCTAGCACATCTGCCGCCCCCCAGGCCCTGCCTGGTGTTACGCCTCAGTGCTTCGAAAGTTGAGTGTGTAGATCCACCAGTTGCCGTGTCGCTCCGCCAGTTCAAAGCCCGCCTCCTCCGCCCAGCGGATGGTCGTCCGCGCCAGCGGATAGTCGGGATCTGGGAACTCTTCGGTGATAGAGAGCACCCCGCCTGGCTTGAGCACGCGGCGCAGCTCGGCCAGCGCCCGTTGCCGGTCCGGGATTTCGGGCAGCACCGTCACCAGGAAGGCGCGGTCTATGCTTTCGTCGTCCAGGGGAAGTTCATAGGCGCCGGCGACGTGTGTTTCGACGTTGGTCAGGCCCGCTTCCCGCACTTTGCGTTCCACGGCGGCGATCATTTTGGGCTGGATGTCTACCGCCACCAGCGTGCCGCCCGGTTCTGTCCGCCGTGCCGCCTCGACGGTAAAGGCCCCCGGCCCTGACCCCAGCTCCAGCACCCGCTCGCCGGGCCGGATGCCCACCCGGTCCAGCACCCGGCCCACGTACCGGCGGCGGATGGGGTTATCCACCAGCCAGGCTAAAGCGTAAGGGCAAGGCGTCGCTTTGCTGAACCCGGAGATCAGCCGGAAGATTACCAGCCAGAGGAAGGCAATACCACCTGCCAGGATCAAGACGATCAATATGGTTGTGTGTAACAAAGGTTTGTTTTTCATGACAGTTCCTCCCGTGACATTCGGGCGGGGTCAGTTGTTCACTTGACAGAAACTCCTCCCAATGCTATTATAGAGACAGGAAGTTTTGTCACCACGATTTGAGAGGAATATGTCCGATGGTTGTAACGTCTGTCAAGACCGGACTCGAACACGAAAAAGAGCTCGCTTTTTCCCTCATCTTTGAGACGTATTGGACGGAAGACGCATACCTGGCACTTTCGGGCCTTAATCGTCTCATCGAGCTTTCTGAAGGAAGGTTGACAGTTTACAGTATGCCTACTCCTGAGCATCAACGCATTGTCCGGCAGCTCTCTCGGCTGTTGGAGGATTGGGTAGCGGAGCGCGGCATCGGTGAGGTTCTGTTTGCCCCCATGCCTGTCCGTCTCTGGCCCGGCAAGTTCCGTGAGCCTGACGTGATGGTGTATCTGGCCGAGCATAGCGACCGCATCGGCGAGCGGTATGGCGGCGTGCCGGATCTGGTCGTTGAGGTCCTATCACCGGGCACACAGCACCTTGATCGGGGCATCAAGTTCACCGAATATGCTATGGCCGGCGTGAGCGAGTATTGGCTGGTTGACCCTGAAGCACGTATCATACAGGTTTTCGTTCTTAAGGACGACCATTTTGTCCTAACAGGACAGTTTGGCCCCGGCCAAATGGTTCGATCTACGCTATTGTCCGGCTGCGAAGCGCCGACCGATACGATTTTTTCGGCCGTTGATGAGGGACGCTGACTACCTTGATGTAGCCCAAATCCCAGCAACCGTTCGCCTCACATCCGCCGGCCTATTCAGCAGCCTCCCCTCAAACTGCTTCCTTTTCCCGTCAACACCCATACGCGGCCTCGCGCGTCCATAGCGCAACCGCTGCCCAGCGGGCAATGGTGGCATTTGCTCGTATCACAGGTTCCACCAACCGGCTGGATGTACCCCATCCGCGCCAAATCTTGCAGCATCTGCTCCAACAGTTCTTCGCTCACGCCCAATTGATGGGCCAGGTCGGCGTAACTGTGCACGCCCCCCTGGCCCACCAGACTCAGCAAACGCCCCAACACCCTACACCCCCCATCCCAGCAGTCTGGCTCCCTGATAGACTATGATGCTCGTCCCAAAGGACAACACCAGCAGGAAAGCCAGATTGAACAGCGTCCAGCGGGTCGAACGGGTCTCCTGCCAGATGGCAGCCACGGTGGCCACGCAGGGGATGAACAGCATTTGTACGATCAGAAAGGCCAGGGCTGCGGCGGGCGTCAGAGCAGTGCCCAGGATAGTCGCCAGCTTGGCTTCCTCCTCGCCGGCTCCATACAATATGCCTAATGTGGCCACCGAATTCTCCTTGGCCACGAAACTGGTCAGGAGGGCGACCATCATCCGCCAACTCATGCCCATCAGCGACCCCAGCGGAGTCAACAGCCGACCAAATCGGGCCAGGTAGCTGGTCTCCACGTCGCCGCTCGGCAGCGCCGACAGAGCCCAGACGATGACCGAGATCACCAGAATGATCGTGCCCGCCTTTCTGAGAAAGGCCAGGCTGCGCTGCCACACCAGCAGGCCAATGGTCCGCCAGTTGGGGATGTGGTACAGGGGCAATTCCATAATGAAGGCTGCCCGCTCGCCCCGGAAAGCAATTTTGTTGATAGCCATGCCCGACAAGGCCAGCACCATCAGGTTCAGCGCGATCAGCCCCCAGGAGACCAGCGTCGCCGCTTGGCCGAAGAAGACAGGAGCCAGAAAGGCGACCACCACCATGCGTGCTGTGCAAGGCACCAGAGGAGCGATCATGATGGTCAGCAGTCGCGCCCGCCGCGATTCGATCACCCGTGCCCCGACAATCGAGGGCACATTGCAACCAAAGCCCAGGAACAAAGGCAGGAAGCTCTTGCCGTGCAGGCCCATCAGGTGCATAAAACGGTCCATGACATAGGCCGCCCGGGCCATGTAGCCCATGTCTTCCAAAAGCCCCATGGTGGCAAAGAAGATGAACAAAATGGGCAAGAAGGTGATCACTGTGCCCACGCCGCCGATGATGCCTTCTACCATCAGTTTGCTGGCCCACTCCGGTCCATTGGCCAGCAAGGCCCCCGTCCGGTCGGCCAGGGCACCCACCACATAAGTGTCCAGGGCATCCTGCAACGGCGCCCCGATGGTGTACGTCAGCCAGAAAACCAAGGCCAAGATACCGGCCAGCAGTCCCATCCCCCACACCGGATGCGTCGCCCAGCGGTCCAAACGCTCGGTGAGGCTGATTTGTCCTACCTGAGGGCGGACCACTGCGGCGCGGATCATGCGGCCAATCCAATCGTAGCGGCCGCTGGCCACAGCCACCAGCGCATCGTCATGGGCCATCAGAACATCGTGAACCTGATCCCAGATCGCATCGGGCAACGCGCGGCGCATCATGGCTGTAATCTCTTTGTCGCCTTCCAGCAGCTTGAGGGCTACCCAGTCAGCCGGGTAAGGATCGGGCACATAGGATTCCACCAAAGCCAGAATCTCATCCAGCACAACCTGATGGTCATCCCGGATCTGCGGGCAGCGGGGGTGGTAGGGGATGTCACCACGCACCAATCTCTCGATAGTGTCGGCCAGTTCACGCACGCCCTGGGCCTTGGTAGCCACCATGGGCACCACCGGCACACCTAGCGCCGCCTCCAATACCTCCGGCTCTACGTGCCTGCCTTCCTGATCGGCCACGTCCATCATGTTCAGCCCCACGACGACCGGCGCAGGCAGAGGCAGCAGTTCGGCCACCAGATACAGGCTGCGCTCCAATATGGCTGCATCCACCACGGCCACTACCACGTCAGGCCGTTCTTTAATGATGTAGTCGCGGGCGATGACTTCTTCTGGTGAGTTGGCCGTCAGGCTGTAGGTGCCCGGCAAGTCCACAATGTTCATAGTCAGCCCGTTTTGGCGGTAAATGCCCGTCTTTTGCTCAATGGTCTTGCCCGGCCAGTTGCCCACATGCTGGTTCAGGCCGGTCAACAGGTTGAATACCGTAGACTTGCCCACGTTGGGCTGTCCGGCCAGAGCCACAGTGATGGCCGTCTCTCCGCTCAGGATGGCCGGCGGTTGCTTTTGTCCCTCCTTCACCGCACTGACACCGTGACAGCCGTGCGCTTGTAGTAAACCTATACTCATTTGCCAATCTCCCCACTCATGAACTTTGACCAGCCCCAGTAGACCGCAATTGGGGTTCGTAGTGCACACCCCGGTGCGCTTTTGAGGCGCTGAAGCGCCCACTACGAGGCCTCTATTCTTCGGATGTTTGTTTCTTGGTGACGTACACCTTAGCCGCCTCACCTCGCCCCAGGGCGATGCGCGTGCCCCGGATGTTCACAATCAGCGGGCCGTGGCCAAAGTTCTGTACCATGATTAGCTTGGCCCCCGGCGTGAAACCCAGCGTGGCCAGGCGGCTCATAAACCCCCATCCTCCGGCCAACTCACGCACCACCCCCACCTCGCCAGGGGCCAAATTGCTCAAGGCAGTTATGTTGTTGCTCATATTTATCCTTTTCTTGATTATTGCTCTTGCAAAGCGTTCGCAATCATGCTAAAGAGAAAAGGGTCTACTCGGATTTGTGGGGTAAGCCAGCCTCCCGCAGGTTTCATACAGCCTTTGCCGAGGCAGGAACTGCGGAAGGCGAAGCAATTTAGCAACGATCAGGTGCCCTCAACCTGCGGGAGGCTTATCCCCACCCCTCGAATCCGTGTAGAGCCAGAAAAAAGAGTCGCTCTCAGGCTTTTCGGACAGTGATCTGAGAAGCCACTTGATGCCCGATCACCTGGCGGCTCTCACCAATTCTCACTGTCAACGGCCCGTCGAAAGGAGCGACTTCTTCAACCTCGATCACAGCCTGGGGCCTCAATCCCAGTTCGCCCAGGTAGCGTAGCAAATCGGCATCATGCTCGGCGACGCGCAGTATCACCGCGCGCTGACCGGGCTCCAACTTGGACAGCGGAAGGCCCTCTTTGCAGCAGCAATTGGTACCTGCTACCGGGTACCCGTGAGGGCAGGTCTCCGGCTCATCGAGAAACTGGGCTAGCTTTTCCTCCACCAGTGCCGAGGTGGCATGTTCCAATTGACAAGCTTCCTCGTGGACTCGATCCCAGGGTATGCCTAATACGTCAGCCAGAAACCGCTCCCACAGGCGGTGGCGACGGACCACACGCAGTGCTTGAGTCTGGCCCTCTGCTGTCAGCGTCACACCTTTATAAGGCTCGTAGGTGACCAATCCGCGTGCCACGAGCTTTTTTATCATCTCATTGGTTGAGACCGATGAGATTCCCAGACGGTCGGCCAAGACCGACAAGGCCACAGGGCTCTGCTCGCTGCTGAGCTTGCAGATGGTTTGTAAATATTGCTCTACACTGTCTGTAGTCACCGTGCTCTCCAGATACAAGGTATGCCATATTTGTATTTTTAGGTATACCTTATTATACACCCATCTTCGGTCCTTGTCAAACTCGAGTGCTCTTTCGGTCAGGTCCAAGGCATTTCTGTCTCCTTCACGCATCGTCCACACTACGTTCACGCAATCTTCATGTACTGTGGAGGAAACTTGTGATATAATATAAACGAGGAGTAGATTTGATCGGATAATCTCTTACTATAGCAGCCATCCATCAACCCCCTCCGATCAGGTCTCTCCAATAGCCCGCCATCTTCTATTCTTCCATCGCCACCTACGTCCCAGCAACTATAGTTTCGATGGCGGAAATAAAAAAAGAGACCCGCTATTTGCATAGCGGGTCTCTTTTTGTCTACCTCGGGTTTCTAGCTCTGGGCCCAAAGCCGGGGGATGGCACTTCTATCCTCTGTTGCTCCCAAAACCACCATCAATTTGAGGCGCGCCTTCTGACCATTGAGCCCGTCGGCGAAGAGAGCGCCAGCCTCGCCCAAGTCCCGGTATGCGCCCTCGTAGCCGTAACTATCCCACACACGGCCGCCGGGGCAGCGAGAAGCGATGACCACAGTCACCCCAGCCTCGATGGCCTCCCGGATGGCAGGCATCCACCAGGGGGGCACTCTCCCCCCGCCCAGAGCCTCAATGACTACTCCCCTCGCCCCTTTTTTCACAGCGTATCTCAGGAAGCCGTCATCCACCCCTACAGCCAGCTTGACGAGGGCCACATTGGGTTCGAGGCTGTCACAGGGGATACATTGTCTTGTCACTCGCTGGCCAATGATTACCCTGTCGCCATCCACCCGGCCCAGGGGGCCAAAGAAGAGGGATTTGAAAGTGTCCACACTCTGGGTGTGGGTTTTGGTCACAAAACGAGCGGCGTGGATTTCGTCGTTCATCACGATCACTGCCCCCAACCCTCCGGTCTGAGGCGAGGCTGCGACCCGCACTGCGGCCGTCAGGTTGGCCAGGCCCTCGTACCCAATCTGCGAGGCGGTGCGCATGGCTCCTGTCAGAACCATAGGTTTATCACCAGGCACGGTCAAATCCAAGAGGTAGGCCGACTCTTCCATGACGTCGGTGCCATGGGTGACGACCACGCCATCCACTTCTGGCTTGTCCAGCAGTTCTGACACCCGGCCGCGCAATCCCCATAAAATGTCCAGGGTGAAATGGGCGCTGGGCAGATTGCAATATTCCTCGACCCGAAGTTCAGGCAGTCCCGGCGGCAGAGCAGCCAGGAAATCGCTGCCATGCAGGGTGGGCACCGCCCCGCCTGCCGCCTCGTCGCGTTTCATGGCGATAGTGCCGCCGGTGGTCAGAATCACAATAGTAGACATGGTTGCTTCCTTTGGGAGTTCGGTTGAGTAGGCATTAGACTTCAGCGAAGGGTTTGGCGCGTTTTTCTCTCTCCAGCTCTGCCGCTCGCATGGGGTCCAATTTCTCGAACTGTGATTGGAAAAGCTCCCGACAGTGAGTGTCAACAAGGGCTGTCACGCGGTCTCCAGGCTGCAAGACTGTATCACCGTGGGGGATCACCAGGCGCCGCCCACGCTGGATGGAGATCAGCACGCAATCGGAGGGCAAATCCAGTTCCTTAATCTGCCGCCCTACCAGCGGAGAGGCCGGGTGCACGTCTACCTCAACGAATTCGGTGCCTGTCACCTTGC
Organism: Anaerolineae bacterium; assembly: GCA_029933115.1. Taxonomy (GTDB): domain Bacteria; phylum Chloroflexota; class Anaerolineae; order E26-bin7; family E26-bin7; genus E26-bin7. Next base: position 26,413 of record JAOZOT010000007.1, read on the forward strand.
CCAGCCGCAGCCGTTCTGCCCGGTGCTGGAGCTCCACCCGGCGGGCGATGGCCTTGTTGTAGGCACGGATAATGTCATTGCCCCGGATCAGGCCGACCAGCTTGGTTGGATCTTCGCGGCTGACCACCGGCAGCCGGCCGATGTCGCGAGTGCCGATGCGCTTCAGAGCGGCCCACAGGGGCTCATCAGGATAGGCCACCAAGGGGTTGCGCGTGCAGATTTGTTCCACCGTAGCCCCTGGCGGCCGCTTGCCGTTGCGGGTGACGCGCTCCAGGTCTTGTAGTGTGACGACCCCACATAGTTTGCCTTCCTCATCCAGAACAGGGTAGCCGTGATAGTGGCTGGTGGCAAAGCGGTCGGCCAGTTCTCGCAGGGTGGTATTCACAGAAACTGTCTCTGGATCGGGGGTCATGGCCTCGCCAACGGTGATGCTTTGCATCACGTCAATGTCCCGTCCCCGCTCCAAGTGAATGCCTCGCCGTGTCAGCTTGAGGGTATAAATAGACTCTCTGCTCAGGTGCTCGGATAGCAGCGTGCTGATTACCGTAGCAAACATCAAGGGTAAGATGATACGGTAGTCGTCGGTCATCTCGAAGAGGATAATGATAGATGTGATGGGTGCTCGCGCTGCGCCGGCGAAGACAGCGGCCATACCCACCAGGGCATAGGCTCCAGGGGCGGCGGTGATAGTCGGCAGCCAATGATGCACAGCTACGCCATAGGCGGCTCCCAACATCGAACCTATGAAGAGGGAAGGAGCAAATATGCCTCCTGAGCCCCCTGAGCCAATTGTCAACGAGGTGGCTATCACTTTCAGAACGAGCAGCAAAAGCACCATTCCTCCCAACATCTCGCCGAGAAGAGCGCGTTCAATAGCCTCATAGCCCACTCCAAACAGATCGGGAAAGTACAGCCCTATGATCCCCATTCCTAGACCGCCGACTACGGGCTTGAAGTACTCAGGAAAACGCCAGGCGTCAAAGATGTCCTCGAATTTGTACAGAGTGCGAGTGAAGGCGATGGCCACAAAAGCGGCCACTATACCCAACACAGCGTAGAGCAGCAATTCCCAGGGGCTGACCATCGAATAAGGGGGTACAGGGAAGGCCGGTTCGTCACCCAGGAAGATACGGCCGATGATGCTGGCCATGACCGAAGAGATAACCACCGTGGAAAAATAGCCCGCGCTGAACTCCCCCAGGATGATCTCTAGGGCGAAAAGGACGCCGGCAATAGGTGCGTTGAAAGTGGCAGCAATACCGCCTGCTGCGCCACAGGCTACCAGGTTGCGGATGCGGTCGTCGGACAGGTGCAGAATCTGACCAAGGGTAGAGCCCAAAGCCGAGCCGATCTGGACGATGGGTCCTTCGCGCCCTACCGAGCCCCCACTGCCGATGCAGATAGACGAGGCAAGGCTCTTGATCACGACCACAATAGGCCGGATGCGTCCTCCGCGCATGGCTACAGCTTCCATCACTTCGGGCACACCGTGCCCTTTTGCTTCACGGGCGAAAAAGTAGATCATCGGCCCCACGAACAGGCCACCAATGGCCGGGATGATAATGACATAGTACCGCCCCATAAAGCTGAGTGCCGATTGGGCGGTGACGAAGGAGAGCGTGGTGAACCAGCCGATCAACCAGCGGAATATGACCGCCCCAAATCCTGCCCCCAAGCCGACTATGAGGGCTGTAGCGACCAGCACAGCCGTCTCCGGCGGCTGCCAGCGGTCCAGCAAATAAGCCAGGCGATTCGCCGAGCCAGATCGCCTGTCCAACCGATGATTGCTTGTGCCTTTTCTGAATTCTTCATCTTCTGCGGTCTGTTTCCCCATACTTCAATCTCTCCTTTCTTTGGTTTGACCACCTGCCCCACCACAGGCAGGCTTACCTCTACCCAGTCAATGGCTATTTATTTTAGCACAATTGGCAGAGAATGCAAACAAAGCGCCGCAATTACCTATTTTCTCTGAAATCTGGTATAATGTCATCCGCGATGAAAGTCTTGCTCATAAACCCTAAAACGAATCTGCCCATCGAGACGCGCACCTCGCCCTCTTTGGGCCTGGCCTACCTTGGCGCCGTATCCGAGCGGCAGGGCCACAAGGTCTGCATCTACGACGGCGATGTGGAAGACATCCCGCTGGAAAAGGTCCTGCGCGACTTTGCCCCTGACCTGGTGGGTATCACCGCCAACACCATCCAGATCAAATCAGCCTGGCGGGATGCAGCGCTCGTCAAATCGGTGGCCGACGTCCCGGTGGTGCTGGGCGGCCCTCACCCTACGGTTCTGCCGGCAGAGTCGGTGGAACGCCCAGAGGTGGACATCGTGGTACGGGGCGAAGGGGAAGCAACCTGGGAAGAGCTGTGCCGGTGGCGCATGGCCGCCGACCGGTGGCGGGCTGCAATCTCTGACCTGCAATCCGTGCCCGGCATCTCATACCAGAGCCCAGGCGGCCAGGTGCACCACAACCCCGACCGCCCGGCGATCGAAGACCTGGATAGTCTGCCTTTCCCGGCCTATCATCTCTTCAAGATGGACCGTTATACCAATTTGCAGCCCACCGTTGACCACATTGCGGGGCCGAGTTATCCTATCCTTACCTCGCGGGGCTGTCCCTATCGCTGTACCTACTGCTCCCAGATTGGGCCGCGCCGTTGGCGGATGCGCTCGCCGGAGAATGTGGTTGCCGAATGGCGCTGGCTGGTGCGAGACTTGGGCGCAGCCGAAATCGGCGTTCTGGACGACTCCTTCAACATCAACCGCCAGCGTGTGCTGGACATCTGCGACCTGCTCATCAAAGAGGGACTTACCCATGTGCCCTGGATCATGATCAACGGCATCCGTGCCAACCTGGTGGATACGGAGCTATTGGGCCGCATGAAGCAGGCCGGCTGCATCCGCAGCGCATTTGGGGTGGAAAGCGGCAATCAGGAGATATTGGATTCTGTCATCGGCAAGCAACTAACCCTGGAACAAGTCCGGGCTGCTTTCAAGGCGGCCAAAGAAGTGGGCATGGAAACCATCGGCTTTTTCATCATCGGCCTGCCCGGCGAGACAGAAGAGACTATGGACGACACCATCCGCTTTGCCATCGAGTTGGACCCGGTGGTAGCCAACTTTTCCATGGCCACCCCCTTCCCCGGCACCGAGATGAGCCGCATCGTCAAAGAAAAGGGACGGCTGTTGGTCAAGGACTATGACGATTTCGCTTTCTTTGAGGGCCGGGCCAGCTTTGAGATGGACGGGATGACGGCCGAACTGGTAGAGCGAAAGTGGAAGGAAGCCTATCGGCGTTTCTACCTGCGGCCCTCGCGGGTGGTGCGCACCCTTTTGAAAAAGGAGACCTGGCTGGACCTGCCACGCACGCTGCAAGTGGCCTGGCGGACGGTGGTGGGGTGAGGTGATTATTTCCATCCCTCGCCGCAGCAATGACCAGACACGGCGCACCTATATGAGCCCACAATGAGAGTTGGCGTAAGTCCGCACGTAAACGTGGGCAAGTGATCGGGTGGGGCATGTTCCCACACAG
>JAOZOT010000112.1:0-3861 GCA_029933115.1 Anaerolineae bacterium
ACGACCGAAGTCGTTACTACGAGCGCCGCCCTCTGAATTTTCAGACACGCTCTGAAAGGTGACTTGCGCAGCAGGTCGGGGGTGTGAGGCTCCGGCGTGGGCCCAATCGAACGCTCAGCCGAACGGTGTCCCTCCACACATTCTCTTTTTCTTTCACCGGGTGGGAGGCTGCGCAAGCCCAAAGAGGAGAGGACCTGATGTGCATAATCATCCTGGGGTTAGGCCCTGGCAATCCAATGCATGTGACCCTGGAAGCCTGGCAAGTACTGGAAGATGTGGACGAGGTGTATCTGCGCACCGAGCGCCACCCGACGGTGACCTCGCTACCTTCTCACCTCTCTCTCCACTCCTTCGACTATCTCTACGAAGAGAAGGCAGAGTTTGCAGAGATCTACGAGGAGATAGCGGCGCGAGTGCTGGCCCTGGGCGAGCGCCCTCAGGGAGTGGTCTACGCCGTGCCGGGCCATCCTCTGGTCGGTGAGGCCTCGGTGCAGCGTGTCCTATCGTTGGCTCAGGAGCGAGAGCTAGAGGTGCGGATCGTTGAGGGTCTGAGTTTCATCGAGCCGGTTCTCACCTGCCTGGGTCTGGACGCTATGGAAGGATTGCAGTTAGCAGATGCTACCGAGTTGGCCGCCCTTCACCACCCCCCTGTGAACCCCGACCGGCCGACTCTGGTAGGCCAGTTGTATGGGCGCCACCTGGCCGGCGGGGTCAAGTTGACTCTGATGAACCTCTTCCCCGCTGAGCATCAGGTGACTTTGGTACATGGAGCAGGAACCGCTGAAGAGAAATCAACCGTCCTGCCACTTTACGAATTGGACCGCAACGACGAGATAGACCATTTGACGACTCTTTACCTGCCACCCCTGCCTCAGGCCAGTTCTCTGGAAAGCTTTCAAGACACTATTGCCCACCTGCGCGCCCCCGGCGGCTGCCCCTGGGACCGGGAACAGACACACCGGTCATTACGGGCTACTTTGCTGGAGGAAACCTATGAGGTGCTGAGCGCGCTGGATGCCGACGACATGGACGCTCTCTGCGAGGAACTGGGCGATCTGCTCTTGCAAATATTGCTCCACGCCCAGATCGCTGTGGAAGAAGGTGATTTCAGCCTGGCCCAGGTGATCGAAAAGATCAATACCAAAATAAAGCGCCGCCATCCTCACGTCTTTGGAAACGCAGTCGTAAGCGATACAGCCGAGGTCTTGCACAATTGGGAGGAGATCAAGCGGGAAGAGAGAGGTGAGGATGGAGGTTCAATGCTGAGCAATGTACCATTAACCCTGCCTGCTCTGGCTCAGGCTCAATCGTATCAGCGGCGGGTGGCACGGGTCGGCTTCGACTGGCCAAACGTGGAAGGTGTGGTGACCAAAGTGGCTGAAGAGGTAGAGGAGTTGCAAAGGACGTCAGACGCTGCAGAGCGGGAAGAGGAGCTGGGTGATTTGCTCTTTTCCCTTGTCAATCTGGCCCGCCGGTTGGAGATTGACGCCGAGAGTGCCCTCCGGGCTGCCAACGCCCGCTTCGCCCGCCGTTTTGCCGCCATGGAAGACCTCTGCCGCCAACGGGGGCAGCACCTGGCCGATCTATCTCTGGCTGAACTGGACGCCCTGTGGGAGGAGGTCAAAGAATCTACTGACGGCTGAAGCCGTCACCACAAACTGGCTCAAAAACCGCTGAACTGAGCCAGCACCTTCTCGGCGCTACTGCGATCAGGAGCGACCACGATCAAAGTTTCCCGGTCACGCCGGCTAGAGAGCACGCTGACCGCCGAGGAGTCGCACCATTCTCTCTCGGCTTTTTCTGCACTCGGTGTCAACGTCCCCCCATACTTCCCGGCTACATAGTCACTGAAAGCGGTGGAGAATTCTTGAGCCTCAGCGGCGCTGTCCCAGACCGTGTGCACCACCAGCAGGCGTTGCCCCTGCGAGTTCCGCAAGATGACATAAGCATCTCCACCCCACCCCTCGGCCGCTTTGGTGGCCTGCTCCTCCTCCAGTTGCTCCTCAAGGTAGAGCTTGGTGACCAACTCCCCCATCACGTCCCGATCCAATAGTTCCCAACCCTCACCCAGAATTGGAACCAAATCGGGCAGCTCCACCGGTTGGGGATCATCCTTGCCGAGGTACTTGTCCAGATGCATGACCTGCTCAGTGGATTGTGGAGGATAGCTATAAGCCTGGTTCACCTCCACCCATCCCCCCTGTAAGAAGAGGTCCAGCACGAACTGGGTGCCATAGGTGTAGGGAAAGAGAGAGACCTGGCCCAGAGCCTGGGGTGCGGTCTCCACCTTCTCTTTCTCCAGATGCGATGCCTGGTAGGCCAGCCACTTCCACTCGGCCTCGGTCACGTTTTCGTAAGCGTAGAGGGCCATGAGCAAAGTGGCATCACCCTCAGCCAGAGAGCGAGCGGCCAGCGCCCGGTCGGAATTGCCCTCGATGTCAATCAAGTGGGCCAGGTCGAAATGCTGATCTTGTAAGGCGTGGGTGTATTCGTGGGCGAAGGTTATCTTCTGCTCGGTCTCGACCAGTTCGTACTCGGAGATGATGTAGAGCTTTTTCTCTTCAGGGGTGTAAAAGCCGGCGATGCTCTCGGCCTGCATGTCAACCAGGGCTGTAGCCAGGTCAAAGTCCTCATCCAAAAGGCCCAGGGTCACGTAGGCCTGCCGCATCTTCTCGATGTCCTCAGGGGTATATTCTTCGGCGTAATAGCGGGCAAAGCGATCCTTCAGTTCAGCCAAGGTCAGGAATTGAAAGTCCACTTCGGCCAGGGGCTGTAACTCCCGCCAGGCGATGACTTCATCGGCAATCCTGGCCAGGGTGGGCTCGTTGATTTCCTCTCTGGTAAAGACCCGGGTGTTAGTAGGAGTGGGCTCAGGAGGGGTAGGCGTCGGAGGGAGCGTCAATGTGACTACGGGCGTGGGTGTCTCTGCAGGCAGCGTTGGCGAGGCCGTAGGAACCCCCTGGACGATGGTAGCAGTCTGTTGGCGGGAATCCCACATGACCAATCCCGCCAGAGTGCATAGCTCGCAAATGACAGCCAGAGCCAAAGCAGCGATGATGGCCCACTGTTTCCTGGTCATCTCAGGGCTCTCCTCTGAAGGGCCAACAATTCCTCGACTCCCTTTTCCGCAAGGCCAAGCAGTTCATCCATCTGCTCTCGGCTGAAGGGACTGCCCTCGGCGGTGCCTTGTACCTCCACGTATTGGCCTTCGGCGGTCATGACCACGTTAAAGTCCACCTCAGCCATAGAATCTTCCTCATAACAGAGGTCGAGTACCGCCTCTCCTTGAACTATCCCCACGCTGACGGCCGCCACCGGCGCTTTCATCACCCTGGCGTGGATCAGGCCGCCGCGGATCAGCTTTTTCAGGGCGATGGCCAAAGCCACATAGCCGCCGGTGATAGCCGCTGTGCGAGTGCCCCCATCAGCCTGGATGACGTCACAGTCCACGGTCAGGGTACGCTCCCCCAGCTTGGTGAGATCCACGGCGGCGCGCAGGGAGCGCCCGATGAGACGGCGGATCTCCTGGGTGCGTGCTCCGGGGCCTCGCGTCTCCCGTGGGGTACGCGTGTGCGTGGAGCGGGGCAGCATCCCATACTCAGCCGTGATCCAACCCTGATTTTGGCCTATCAGCCAGGAGGGAACCTTTTCCTCCACGGTGACGTTACAGATCACCTTGGTTTGCCCCATCTCAATGAGCACCGAGCCTTCAGGGTACACGATGTAATCCGGTGTGATGGTCACCGGTCTCAGTTCGTCGTTAGCTCGTCCGTCGGGTCGCATTGCTTATTTCTCTGAGTGCTCGACTTTTCCCTCTGTTGCAATGTGTATATCGCCCGCGCCTTGAGCACATTCATCTGA
>JAOZOT010000112.1:3961-9737 GCA_029933115.1 Anaerolineae bacterium
CTTTTCCCTCTGTTGCAATGTGTATATCGCCCGCGCCTTGAGCACATTCATCTGAATTTGCACTCTTTCGAGGCCGCTATCCCCCAGGGCGTCTGGTTTGCCCGCCCGCAGCCTCGATCAAGGCCTTGACGGTTTCAAGCACAAAACGGGCCTGTTCCAATGCCTCTTGGGCCCGCTCTGCATCGTACAGCGCCTGAGGTGGTGTGCCATCTGGCCCGCCGTAGAAAGATGGTATGCGGTCTCTGGAAAGCTCCCGGCTACTCTGAAACAAACGCTTTTGCACCTGGCGTGGAAGTTGCCGTACTGAGGGCTGCTGGCTCACCAATTTGTGCAGGTGGTGCTCTTTGGGCACGTCCATCCCATAAAAAGCCAGCAGCGCCTTCTGTGCTAATTCACAACTCTCCTGGGAGAGACGCACCACGCGGTGGAAACGCTCGTGCTCAAAGCGTTCCTGAGCCTCAGCCAGACGGCCATCAGCTTCCTCCAACCAGGCCCACATCAACTCGTGATTGGTCACAGCTCCACCACCTCGCCTGGCTGCATGCCGGGTTTCAGCTCCCAGTACCAGCAACCGTCCTCGAAGTAGACCCGTCGAGTGCCCAACTCGCGCATACGCTGCCGCACCTGTTCCAGCTTGGCGGCAAAGAAACCATCACGATCCACGAGAAGTATAGCGTCCTGAGTCAGATCCAGGTAGAAAATGTGAGTGCGCTGCGCCTCCTCTCTGGTGTACAACCGGTATTCCAGAGCCACCGGGCGACCCTGCTGGAACAGCTCCTCCATCAGCCCGCCGTTCTCAAATTCTATCACCAAATCCACGACGCGCTTCTGAACTGCCCGCTCTTCCTCACGCGAGGGGGCGTCTACGACGACCAACACATCTATGTCGCTGCCAAGCTGGGCATCCCCTCGGGCAACCGACCCGTAGAGCACGACTGAAACCAATTGTCTGCCCAACTCGCGCTCCAACAATCGGGCAAAATCCCCGGCGATCTGCCGATAAGTTCTGACGGTTTCTTGATGGTTCTCCAACATGCTACCCCACAACTCCACAACGTGGATGTCATGCGCTCGGCTTTCGAGAAAGCGGGGCCGGCTTCACGGCGTGAACTGGGCAATGGCCATCAAGATAGTCAGAATAGTGCCGAACAGAGCAATGGTGCCAATCAGCCACCGCGTCTGCACCAGTATCCGCTCCGACGTTTGGTCAAGCCGCGCTTCAAAGTGCTGGCTCATCCGCTCGAGCCGCGCCTCGAAACGTTGGCTCATCCGGTCAAAGCGCTCGTTCATCTCGCCGCGCAGGTCACCTATCTCGCCGCGCAGCTCGCGAACGTCGGCTTTGATGTCGGCCACATCGTGTTCCAATATCTCCAGCCGCGAGAGCATGTGGTGATACTCGTCGCGGGGGATGGCCTTCTCCTGCACAATCTGTTCCAGCCAGGGGACTATTTCGGCCACCAACTCATCTCCCCAGGCCTGACGCACTGCTTCGGGCACTTGTGGGGACATCGCTCACTCCTCCATCGCTATTGTGATAACATTATACCACAGGCGGGGTGAAAAGGGAAGGATGGAGCACAATCGCCCTTCCCAACCGGTATCCAACCTCGCCTCCCAAAAAGAACCCCGTAATTTTTAAGGTTTGGCCCTTGACATATCAGGTGAAATGGAGTATAATATATCGTGATTATAAACCTAACGTCTACGTTATTATGCTAACGTCTAGGAGAGGCGAAATGAACAGTGACCCTGTTGACAAGCTGGTGAAGCTTGGCTTCTCGGAGTATGAGGCCAAAGCTTATGTGGCCCTGCTCAGGGAAAGCCCCGTCACGGGCTACCAGCTCTCCAAACAGTCCGGCGTTCCCCGCTCTATGATCTACGAGGTTCTGGGCAAGCTCACTGCCCGTGGCGCAGCGATGACGCTGCGCAAAGGCGGTGCCACCAAGTACGCGCCGGTTCCGGCAGCCGAGTTCCTCGACCAACTCCACCGCGAGCACGAAGAACTCATCTTCTCACTCAAGGACGACCTGGCTGCTCTCACCTCAGCCTCCGATCTGGAATACGTCTGGAACATCGAAGGCCACGAGAACATTATGGCCAAAGCGGAGGAGATGATCCGCCAGGCAAAGGCCCGCATCTATCTGGCCCTCTTGCCGGTCACATTCCCGGCCTTGCAGCCTGCACTGGAAGAGGCGATCCGGCGCAGAGTGCGGGTGGTGGTCTACACCACGAGTGACCTCGATTTGCCGGGCGGTCAGGTGGTCGTCGCTCCAGTGTTTGAAGATGCCCGTGACCGGGTAGAAGGGCTGATGTTGATCCTGGTTGTTGACAGGGAGGAAGTGTTGATCGGCGAACGACTGACTGCGACCCAGGCCCGGGCTTCCTGGACCAGCAGCCCTCTCCTCGTCTTTATCGCCGAGCACCACCTGCGGACAGACCCGTATCTCCCCCAGGTCCTGGCCTGTTTGGAGGACCGGGGATTGGACCTCATCCAAGAAGAGGATCGGGAACTGTTCGCGCACGCTCTGGAGAGTCACATCAACGGCTGAACGCATTAGATTGGGTAAAAGCGATGATAATCTTCAAGAACCTGCTCGGACGTAAAACCCGCAGCCTGTTGACCATCGTCGGCATTGCCATCGGCATCGCCGCCATGGTAGCTCTGGGAGCGATCGCCAATGGCCTGGAAGAAGGCTATCGGGCCATGCTCACCGGCAGTCAGGGTGACCTGATCGTCACCCAGGCCGATGCAGTTGATATTTCCGCAGCGGCCGTTGACGAGAAGGTAGGTCAGCAACTCAAAGCCCTGCCCGAAGTGGAGGACGTGACCGGCATGCTTCAGAGTATAGTCACAGCCGAGGGAGCCCGTTACTTCTTCCTCTTCGGCTATGACCCCCAGGGCTTTGCCATCGAGCATTTCAAAATCGTGGAAGGCGAGGGGTTATCGGACAGCAAACAGGTGATCATCGGCAAAATAGCGGCCGAAAATTTCAAGAAGGGCGTCGGCGATTCCCTGAAACTCTTTGGCAGCGCCTTTCGCATCGTGGGTATCTACGAAACGGGCGACGCCCTGGAAGAAGGGGGCGGGGTGATCTCCTTGAGCGACGCTCAGACCCTGTTCAGCAAACCCCACCAGGTGGCCCTCTTCTCGCTCAGGCTCAAACCCGGAGCCGATGTCGAGGAGGTGCGGCGCAAGATCGAGCGGCGCATCCCCGATGTGGTAACCTCTCAGTCGGATCAGGTGGCCAACACCCAGGAGACCATCCAGATGGTACGTGGTTTCGCCTGGGGCATCGCTTTCATCGCCATCCTCATCGGTGCGGTGGGGATGATGAACACGGTGCTGATGTCGGTCTTTGAGCGCACGCGGGAGATTGGGGTGCTGCGCTCTCTGGGCTGGCGAAGAGGGCGGGTGCTGGGCCTGATTATGGGCGAATCTCTGACCCTGAGCCTGATCGGTGGCCTGACAGGGACCGCCCTGGGCGTGGCGGCCGTCAAAGCCCTGGCCAGCTCAGCAGCCACGGGAGGGCTTCTGCAGGGCCGTTTCTCCGCCGGACTGTTCATCCAGGCCCTGGTGATAGCCCTGGTTCTGGGAGCCCTGGGCGGGTTCTATCCAGCCTGGCGAGCCTCGCGGCTGACTCCTCTGGAAGCACTGCGCTACGAGGGCGGCCTGACCGGTTCCGGGGGAAAAGGCGGGAAATCCGTCATTCGCCATTCGCTGCCCATGACTGCGCGCAACCTTTTATGCCGCCGGACGCGCACCTTGCTGACCGTGATTGGCATCGGCATCAGCGTGGCGGTCATCGTGGCTTTGCAAGGCATCGTTGACGGTTTTGTGGCCCAATTTGAAACGATGATGGGAGGCGGGGGGCAGGCAGACCTCCTGGCCGTGGAAGCCGACATCTCCGATATGGAATACTCCAGCATTGACGAGCGGGTGGGTAAAAAGCTGGTCACCGTACCGGGCATAAAACACGTCTCCGGCACCGTCTTTGGCCTTCTCGCCGATCCAAAGCTGACCTATCTCATCATCTGGGGCTACCATCCAGGCGAATACGCCATCCGCCAGTTCAAAATCGTGGAGGGTGAGGGGCTCTCGGCCAACCGCCAGATCATCCTGGGCAAGACGGCGGCCGAGACGATGGATAAGAAGGTCGGCCAGACGATTAAAATCCTGAACAGCAACTTCCGCATCGTCGGCATCTTTGAGACGGGGATCGGGTTTCTGGATATAAGCGGGGTCATCTCACTGCGCGAAGCGCAGAAACTCTTCAGGAAGCCGCGTCAGGTGGGCTGGTATGCCATCAAGTTAGAAGATCCAAAAGAAGCCGACCGGGTCATAGCCTACCTGGAGGAGAACTTTCCCGAAATCTCTGTTTCCAGGACCTCGGAGCTGGCCGAAGCCCTGCCTGATTTCAAGACCACACGGACTATGGAGACTGCCATCTCTGTGCTGGCTGCGCTGGTAGGCGGTATCGGGATGATGAACACGGTGCTGATGTCGGTCTTTGAGCGCACGCGGGAAATTGGAACTCTGAGGGCCCTGGGGTGGCGCAAGCGGCGGGTGTTGGGGCTCATTCTGCGGGAGTCGCTGCTGCTGAGCCTGGTGAGTGGTGTGATAGGAATAGGTGGGGGGATGCTATTGGGGCAGGTGGGCAGCCTGGCGCAGGGCTTTGGCAGCATGTTTCAGGCTCACTTCAGCCCGCCTCTGTTCATCAGGGCTCTGGTCATGGCCCTCGCCCTGGGGGCCGTGGCCGGCCTCTACCCCGCCTGGTGGGCCTCGCGGCTGAGCCCGGTGGAAGCGTTACGGTATGAGTAGAGAGGTCAGAAAGGGTTGATAGAAATGAACGCCAATACATCTGTAGAAAAGTCTGACATGAGAGACAAGGTTCGGAAACGGATGCTACAAGTCGTCGTCCAATTCCTGGTCATAGCAGCGATCTTGTTCATCTCGTCAGGCCGACTGGATTGGGTATGGGCCTGGGCCTACCTGGGCGTGGGGGTGGGCATCTTGGTCATCAACGCCTTGGTTCTGCCCCCGGAGTTGATCGCTGAGCGCGGTCAGATTAATGAGGACACCAAAGGGTGGGACAAACTGCTCGCCCCCCTCCTTATCCTTCCCACGCTGGGCACATTGATCGTGGCCGGGCTGGATGAGCGTTTTGGATGGTCGCCACAGTTGGACCGGGCGATCCAGGTCGTCGCGTTGGTCTTCTTTGCACTGGCGCAGGGCCTGTTTAGCTGGGCGATGGCGTCGAACAAGTTCTTTTCCGGCACCGTTCGCATCCAGGAAGAGCGGGGCCATGCCGTCGCCACTGGTGGCCCCTACCAGTATGTGCGCCATCCGGGTTACGTTGGGTATACCGCTTCCTGGATCGCAACGTCGCTGGCGCTCGGCTCGCTGTGGGCGCTGATCCCGGCGGGGCTTGTGATATGCCTCATGGTCGTCCGCACGGCGCTCGAGGACAGGACGCTGCTGGAGGAGCTCGACGGCTACAAGGAGTACGCGGGGCAGGTGCGTTATCGTCTGCTGCCGGGCATCTGGTAACCGCTAATACACGGAATGTTTGATCGCCGAAGGTCTCCTGACCGAGGCATAGGAGCTCGGTGAGGACACCTCCGCCCATCGTAGGACGCCAGTATAGCGAAAAACCCGAGGGGTTATGAAAGGAACCAGCTATGAAAAAGAGCACTATTGCCATCGCAGTTCTCGTTGTTCTTGGCCTCGGCTACTGGGGCTACACCAGCTACGTGGTACCCGCTACAACCCCCACCC
>JAOZOT010000576.1 GCA_029933115.1 Anaerolineae bacterium
GGGCGGGTACGAGGAGGCGCGCTACTGGACCCGGACCGGCTGGGCCTGGCGACGAACAGAAAAGCGCGACCGGCCCTTCTGGTGGGATGAGCAGCGGGAGCAGAGCAACCACCCGGTGGTAGGGGTCAGTTGGTTCGAGGCCACCGCCTACTGCCGCTGGCTGACGGAGAAGCTACGATCTGGGGGTTACGAGTTGCGGGCGACGGGAGAAGACGGGAGTACAGAGGTGTGGGATTTCGGCAGTGGCCGGTACGAGGTGCGGCTGCCCACCGAAGCCGAGTGGGAAAAGGCCGCCCGGGGGGACGACGGACGCCAATGGCCGTGGGGGGACGAGTTCCAACCTGAACGGTGCAACAGCAGAGAGAGCGACCTTGGGGGGACGACGCCGGTGGGCATCTACCCGGCCGGGGCCAGCCCCTGCGGTTGCCTGGATATGGCCGGCAACGTCTGGGAGTGGACCCACACCCTTTTCAGGAATTACCCTTATAGAGCCGACGATGGGCGGGAGGACCCCGAGGCTGAGGGCTCCCGGGTTTTGCGTGGCGGGTCCTGGATTGGCAATCAATGGTACACGCGCTGTGCCTTCCGCTATGTCACCCTCCCAGTCCTCTTCGACTACGTCATCGGTTTTCGTGTGGTCGTCGTCCCAGTCTCTCCTGCTTTCTAGCTTTCTGTTTTCTTGCTTTCTCGGCGTTTTAATGAATTTCAGATACTATACGAAATGAAGACCTACAAGAACATCTATCTCCGCATTTGCTCTTTTGAGAACCTCTACCTGGCCTACAAGGCCGCTGCCCGCCGCAAGCGAGGCCAGTCCAACGTAGCCCTCTTTGAAATGAACCTGCCGGAGAACCTGCTACAACTGGAGGAGGAACTGCTCAGCCGGACCTACCGGCCCGGTCCCTACTACAACTTTCGCATCACCCACCCCAAACCGCGCCTCATCAGCGCCGCCCCCTTCCGGGACCGGGTGGTGCACCATGCCCTGGTACGCCAGATCGAACCCATCTTTGAACGACGCTTCATCCACGATTCATACGCCTGCCGGGTCGGCAAAGGCACCCACCGTGCCCTGGACCGCTGCACCTATTTCGCCCGCCGTTACCAGTACGTGCTCAAATGCGACATCGTCCACTTTTTCCCGTCTATAGACCATGCTATCCTGCGATCTATCCTGGCTCGTCCCATTGCCGACGACAGCACCCTCTGGCTCATTGACCAGATCCTCGACAGCGGGGCGGGGATCCTTTCGAGCGAGTACGAGATGCAATGGTTCCCCGGCGACGATCTCCTGGCCATAGAGCGCCCGCGCGGTTTGCCCATTGGGAACCTCACCTCACAATTTTGGGCCAACTGCTATCTCAATCTCCTGGACCAGTTCGTCAAGCGAGAACTAAAATGTCCGGCCTATCTGCGCTATTGTGATGATTTCATGTTCTTTGCTGATCACAAGTCTACCCTGTGGCGTTGGAAAAGGGAGACGGCCGATTTCTTGCAGACCCTGCGGCTACGCCTGCACCAGCGGGAAAGCACCGTCTTTCCCGTCTCGGCCGGCATCTCATTCCTGGGCTTCCACATCTACCCCGATTATCGGCGGCTGAAGAGGCGCAACGGAGTAAGCTTCCAGAGGCGGTTCAGAGCCCTGCTGGATGCCTACGCCAGCGGGACCATCAGCCAGGAGCAACTGGAGGCCAGCGTGCGAGGTTGGCTGGCCCACGTCGCCCACGGCGACACCTGGGGCCTGCGCCGCACCCTGCTATCCAATCGCACTATCCCCAGGAGGTAAAGCGACAATGAAAGAATCACCCATTTTCACCCGCACCTACGATCTCTTGTGCTGGCTGATCCCGATGACCGTCAAATTCCCCCGGCGGCACCGTTTCGTGCTGGCCACGGCTGTTCAGCAGAAGGCCCTGCTCTTCCAGGAACGGCTCATCGAGGCCGGGCGTGACCCTGAGCCAGCGCCCATCCTACGAGCGGCCGATACCGAACTGCAGAAGCTGCGCCTCTACCTGCGCCTGTGTCATGACTTGAAGCTACTGAGCATGGGCCAGTACGAGCACGTGACCCGCATGGTCAGCGAAATCGGTCGGCTGCTGAATGGCTGGCGCAAGAAAGCCGAGGCAACGGTGTAGGGCAGGATGCGTCCCTGCCCGTTGTGGGGCCAGGCCAAAAGCAGACGGGTTTTGCGTGGCGGGTCCTGGAATAACAATCAAAGGAACACACGCTGTGCCTACCGCAATGACAACCACCCAGACAACTTCAACAACAACATCGGTTTTCGTGTGGTCGTCGTCCATGACTTTCCATAACGGCCGGTAAATCTCGCTGTTTACGGACTGGGGGACGGCGCCGAAAAAGAAATGGAGAGACAGCCTGGCCTGGCCCCGGTTGCGTTCGCCTCCGTTTCATGTGATGGAGACGACCAGCCAAATACAAAATAGCCCCGCTCCCTGTGGTAGGCCCTTCTCAGGGTTCGACGCCTGGGGCGGGGCCCCTCCAAAAA
>JAOZOT010000577.1 GCA_029933115.1 Anaerolineae bacterium
CTAAAGCTTGGCGTCTTTGCGTCTTTGGCGATTCCCAGCAGCAAGGCCGGTTGCGGCCTCACCCTCTCTCAAACTGTGAACCCCGCGAGAGGGCCAGCCCTGCTGCTTTGTCCGGGGCTTAGCCCCAAAGCTCTAATCCAGCCGCATGAACTGCCGCACAATAGTAATGTACTCACGCAGCGAGAGGCTGACCGGATGCACCCGGTTCTTGATGGTGTAACCCTTCCACAGCTTGTGGATCAGCCAGAACAGACGATTGCGGGGCAGTTTGATCAAGAGACGGACCAACGGCAGAAGCCAGGGCCACTCCACGGTGACGGCAAAAAGCTTTTGCAAATTCTCGATCTGACGCTTCTCCCGGGGCGGGAACTTGAGCACAGAAGTATCCCAGGCCGAGGGAGAGATGTCGTCGAAGGTGCCCTCCATCAGCCCCTCGCGGCGGGCCAGTTCCCCCAACTCGGTCCTGGGGTAAGGCTGGAAGATGAAAGCGTTGGCAAAGGCCGGCCGACTCTCAATATTGAGCCGTAGGGTCTCAAAATCGTCCTCCAAGGTGCCCGTGGGCAAGCCCACCATGTTGGTGGTCACCACGTTGATGCCGGCCCGCCGCAAGGTGAGACAGGCGCCGACGATTTGCTCCTTGCTCATGTTCCGTTTCAGGATGACGTTGCGCAGCCGGTCGTTGCCGGTCTCCACCCCCATGCCCACACTGACACAGCCGGCCCTCTTGAGATTGACGGCCAATTCCTCGCTCACCAAGTTGGCCCTGACGTTGCAGAAGAAAGGCAAACCGACAGCCTGAGGGTACTTGTCAGCGAACTCGGCCACCCAATCGCGGTTGATGACAAACATGTCATCCACAAAGACCACAAACTCCAAAGGATAATTCTCCCTGACCCAGTTCACCTCCTCGATGACGTTATCCACGCTGCGCTGGCGGAAACGCTTCCCTTTGCCCCGGTAAATCTCAAAAAGAGCGTGGTTGAAACAATAGGCACAATCAAAGGGACAGCCTCGGCTGCTGATAAAGTGCTTGATCTTGCTACGGCGCATGGGCTCATCTTTGTCGTAGACCAGGGCTCTATCGGGCAGAGGCAAACTATCCAGATCAGCCACATAGGGACGCACCGGGTTGCGGATGATCTCACCGTCGAGCTTGAACCACCAGTTCTCGATACAAGGGTCGAAAGAGCCGCCCTCCAGAGCGTTCGCCAAGTCCACCATCGCCCCTTCCCCCTCGCCGACGCAGACGCCGTCCACCCCATCTTCCTCGATCATCTCTGGGAAAAAGGTAGCGTGAGGACCGCCAAAGACGGAGAAGGCATTGACCTCAGCCCGGATGCGCCGGTTGATGTCAAAGTAGAAACGCTGCCCCCCGGTCCAAACGCTGTAACCAACGATACCTGGCCGGAACTCTTTGGCCACGGCCACCACATCCTCCTGGGCCACAATGGCCAGCCTGACCTGGTGGCCGGCGGCTTTCAGGGCGCTGGAGAGGTGCAAAATACCTTGGGGCTCATAGTCAATCTGCTTGACGACAAAAAGGACACGCAATGTCTTCCTCCGAAAAGTTGCTGGAAGCGACTAAGTCGCCACCACGAACGATTTTTGGTAGAGATCAACGCAGCAACCGGGTCAGATAGGTGAAATCCACTCTGGAGGTCAAATCAAGGGAGAGAGGTGAGACAGCAACGACTCGCTCTTTGGCCAGGGCGAAAATGTCCGAATCTGTTTCCAGAGTGTCGAAATCTATCTTTATCTCGTAGCCCAAAGGTACCCTGTCAGCGAGGCTGGTGCGATTGCCGGGGACGGCATAGAAATAGGGCTGGCGGGAGACCCGCGTCAGCCGCCAGGGAGTCTCTTCTGTAGCGTCCTGGGGCACATCTATCTTCAAGGCATCCACGTCCGGGGGAAGAGTTACTGATAGAAGGCGTTGCGCGAACAGGCGAGTGAAAAACACCGCCGCCCTAAAGTCGCAATCTTCTTTGTAACTGTGATGATACTCAATAGGAGTCTCCAGAGAGACCGCCAGGCCGGGGATGCCGAAGGCGGCTCCTTCCAGCACCGCACCCACAGTGCCCGAGATGGTGACCCCGCTACCCACGTTCTCACCATAGTTGATGCCGGCGACGAGCAGGTCTGGGCGTCTTGAAGCCAGTTCCACAACGCCGTGTTGCACCGCCTGGGCTGGTGAGCCATCAACGGAAAAAGCCGGTATGCTCAACCCCCCCACCTCAACGTGTTCCTGATAGATGACACCGTCGCTGGAAGGGAAACTTCGCCCGGCGCCTGTCTGTTGATACCGGGGCGCTACTACCAGAACCTCACCCAGGTCGTGGACAGCTTCTACAGCGGCCAACAAGCCCGGTGACTCTATGCCATCGTCGTTGGTAATCAGAATGAGAGGCTCCTTATCCATAATCCCTATCCACCATTCGCCATTCGCCATTCGCTATTCGCTTATTCGCCATTCGCTATTCGCTTATTCGCCATTC
>JAOZOT010000578.1 GCA_029933115.1 Anaerolineae bacterium
AATGAATCTGGCCGGTGGCGTCGTCAATGAGGACGACATCGGTGAAGGTCCCTCCTACGTCAATTGAAATACGCATTAGTTCAACCTCCGGTTTTATTATGTTAGGTTACTATTTTGGCGTAGACTGAGCTCTTAAGGAACTCCAGAGCATTATCCCGGTCATCTTCATCAACAATCTCGTATAGTTTTTCTATTTCCCTCTCATTAAACGGGACGACCACTGCCACGACCTTGCGGTCAGGTACTCTGGCGAGCTTGTCCAGATACCACCACCAATGGGATGGGGGAGGTTCATATAGCTCACGCAAACGGGGGTAATCTACATCCATCTCTCTGACCAAAAGCCGACCATACTCGCCGCGCAGCAACTCATCTGTCTCCTCGATCTGCTGGCGGAATGGCGCTATAACAGGGTGGTCCCAGCCATAAGCGTCAATAGCCGATTGGATCCGGTCACGGAAAACGGGGATCTCGGTCGCCTCCAGGCCGGAGTCTTTGACAAATAAGACGCGCCCTCGGTACTTGCGCACCAGATTAGGAAAGTCTTGCAAGTTCTCTTCCGCCGATCTTGGACTAGGTTTCACAGGTTTCTGCCAAACAATTCCGTCTACCTTCATCTTTGTCACCTCAGTCTAACATGGGGATACTTGGTGAAAAACTGCTCCTTCTCTCCGGCGATCAAGGCGGTCTGTACCTCACCTGTAATAGCGTCAAAAGCGGCAACCCAACCCGTTTTCGGATCGTAAAATCCCCACTGGGGATGGAGGTTGTGGTACAAGAATCCATAAACCCAACTGGAGGAGCTTGTGACCAGATTTCGAATGAGCTCGTTATACTGCTCCAGCGTCGTATCAGGTGGCAAGTCGCCGTCAATGTGCACCCTCTTAAGCAGGTGAGCGAGAGCAGCGGGAAGCATATCGCCTCTAGTGTACACCTCACCTTCGTATTCAACATCTTTATAACGCCATTCTTTGAGCCGTGTGGCCCAGCGCACCTGGCTACAGATGCGGATGATTTCATCCAGTGAGGGCTGGTCAGGTGTGCCCACTATCTTCTCCTGCTGCGCTTGTATACACAGGGAGCGACAAGCAATCTATAGTATGACTCCCCATTCTTTCAACTTCTCGATCTTATCCTGCGAATATCCCAGAATCTCCCTCAGTACCTCCTCGGTGTGTTGCCCATGCATGGGCGGCGGTTCGAAGGGCCCCTCCGGCATGGGAGGTGTCTTGACCGGGTTGCCTATCGAACGAAAGCGCCCGATCTTCGGATGGTCAATCTCCACCACCATGTTGCGGGCCGCCACCTGAGGGTCGGCGAAGACACGGTCCAGGGTGTTGATGGGGCCAGAAGGCACACCCGCCTCGGCCAGGAGCCGCAACCACTCCTCACCGGGCCTGGTGCGGAAGATCTCTTCCAGAATAGGGATCAACTCCTCTCGATGGTCGCGCCGCCGGTCGTTGTCGGCAAAGCGTGGATCGTCAATCAGTTCCTCGGCGCCCAGCACCCGGCACAGGGCCTGCCAGAACTTTTCCACAAAGACGGCCACCACAATGTAAATGTCCTTGGTGGGAAAAGCCTGATAGGGCACTACTGAGACGTGGGCCGAGCCCATCGGGCCGGGCACCTTGCCATCGAGCAGATAGTATTGACCCACATAGGTCAGCAGGGAGACCAGGCAGTCCATGAGGGCGATGTCTATCTTCCGGCCGAGCCCCGTCTTCTCCCGCGCGTACAGGGCGGCGGAGATGGCAAAAGCACAAAAGAGGCTCCCTCCCAAATCGCCCATGGTGACACCCATGCGCACCGGGGGACGGCCTGGCTCGCCGGTGATACTCATGGCCCCACTGATGGCCTGGATGGCCAGATCAAAGGCCGGACGATCGCGGTAGGGTCCCGTCTCCCCAAAGCCGGAAAGGGTGCAGTAGATGATGCGGGGGTTGATCTCCCTGAGGGTCTCATAGCCGCATCCCATTTCCTCCATGACGCCGGGCCGAAAGTTGTCAAAGACCACATCGGAGATCCTGACCAAATCGTAGAGAACCTGCCGCCCTTCTTCCTTCTTCAGGTCCAGGGCCACGCTCTTCTTGTTGCGGTTGATGCCCAGGAAATAGCCACTTTCCCCCTTCACGAAGGGTGGACCCAATAGCCGGGTGCGGTCGCCGATTTCCAAGGGCTCGATCTTGATCACCTCGGCCCCCAGGTCGCCCAGCAGCATGGAGCCGTAGCCTCCGGCCAGCATGTGAGCCAGGTCTACCACGCGCACGCCGGAGAGCATGGGTTTTAGTGGGGTTTCTTCAGCGGGCAAAGGGGTTCTCATAATTTGTGCTCCAGATATAGCAAAAGGGTCTGAGGGGGCTGATGATTCACACGATAACAATATCCTCTTCGGAAATAGTCAATGGTTCCAGTCCATCGTCGGTCACCAGGTGGGTGTTTTCGATGCCCACCACTCCCAGGCCAGGGTAGATGAGCTTGGGCTCCAGGGCA
>JAOZOT010000579.1 GCA_029933115.1 Anaerolineae bacterium
GGCAACGTAGTGAAAGGATTGCTGACAGTGACGATCACCAGGGCGAAGAAAGCCTCGGTAACAGCCAACACTGCCAGGGCATGGGAATGTAAACTGCTGTCCCAGGTTTTCTCTCGCCAGGCCACAAGAGCAGCCATAACAGCCAGAAACCACAGCCAGAGGAGAAAAGACCCCTCCTGACCAGCCCAGAAGGCCGAGAGCCGGTAGACGGGTGCCAAGTGGCTGCTTACGTGCTCATACACATATTGAACCCGAAAATCCAGAGCGAGCAGAAGGTAGAACAGAATGGCCGAAGCGATGCTGGTCAGCCCCGCCACAGCCAGGACGCCGTTGCGGGCGCTCTGCACCAACTCCGGGTGTCCTCGCCGCTGCCCCACCCAAGCCGCTACCGCAGCATAAGCCGAAACGATTAGAGCCAACAGTATCGTGCCATAACCTATTTCAGCCACGAATCCTCCAATCTCCCATCACGGTTGAGCTGTCGCTGTGGCTGCCTCCTCGTACTTTGAAGGACACTTCAGTACCAGATTATAAGCCTCAAAGGTGCCCCCCTCAGTGTACCTGCCTTCCACGACCACCTGGGCCCCGTCCTGGAACATATCAGGGCGTAGACCTTTGTAGACCACCGGCAGGTGACCACTTCCGTCGGCAATCTCGAACTTGAGGACCAAATCCTGAGCGTTCCAGTCAATGCTCCCCTCCTGAACCACTCCCGTCACCCGCACGTTCCGCTCATAGATCGAAGGCCCCCTGCTCTGTAACTCGGTCACCGTCAGATAGGGAGCAGTGGAACCCTGGATGCCTGTGAAGATGAGATAGCCAACTACCAGCACGATAATGAACCCACCAACAATACACTTGGTCTGCTTGTTAGCAGACTTCCCTCGCCCTTTGGTCTCTGCCATAGGGATTGAATCAGCCATTCTACCTTTTTCTCTCCTTAAAAATAATGGGTGCTCTGCACTTAACCGTCTTCGCGTGCAGGCTCGCCCCTAATTGGTGTAGGTGCTATATTACCACGAAAAGCTCCTCCTGTCAACGAGACCAAGCTCCTTGACAAAAAAAGACTTATGAGGTAAATTATAATTGTATTGTGAAGAGAACCTACGTAAACACTACTCCTCGTCTGAAAGAGCACAAATCACCATGTCCACGGATACCCCCATTGTCCTCATCACGCCTGAGGCCAAAGCTGCCCTGGAAGCCGAGGTGAAACGGGGCAGCATCACTGGCGAGATGACAGGCGGACTCCTCTTTGGCTACCCATTGGACGAAAGCCATCGTCTGATAGTCAGCTCGGTCCGGCTGAGCGAAGAAGTCGGCTTTGGCCAGCGAGATTTTGCCCTTGACCAGACTCGCACCTCACAGCAGTTGAAGCACGCTCGCCACCTGGCTCCCAAAGCCGACTACTGCGGTGTATGGTATATCCATCGCACGCTCCATCGGGAATTGACCGGCGAGGAATGGCTGCAGGCCCAGACTTTGCTGGAAGACCCCGACTTTCGCTTCAAGGACCTGGTCTGCCTGGTGCTCTGTTTTTATCAAGCCAAGTTAAAACTTTACGCCTCGTACTTTAGCCACTATCATTCAGCCCGTGGCCACTCGCCGACGCCGACGCAGCTTCAACTGACGACAGATTTGCTTCCAACTCAGGCCAAAGCCGCACGCCCATCTGCCCCCCGCCCCGACCCTACCAACTGGTATAAGTCTCCTGACATCGCCACGCGCTTGAGGCAAGAACACGAACGACTGGCGCAAAAATACCACATTGAACCGGCGTTGACGCCCGATGGCCAGATGGTATTTCGGCTGAGGCCAAAAGGCAAACACGAGAAGCTGGCGTTTTACCTGGCTTGCGGGCCTGGCTTTCCGGCCAAAGCACCGGGGGCCTTTCTGCTGGCCGGGGACAAGCGGCATCCACTATCGAGCCCGAGCCTGGTCAACTGGTCGGAGAAACAGTGGCTGGTCGAGATAGCCGACGAGCTGGTCAAATGGCTCGCCTGGTCGCTCGACCAGTACGTAGCTGCGGCAGAAGAGGCACTGAATCGAGGCGACTACCAGGAAGCGGCCGATTTGCTGACTGTGGTGCTCGCCACAGAGCCACGCACCCCACACGCAGCCCGCCTGTTAGCACGGGCGCAAGCGCCACTACAGCGGGTGTCCCAAACCTCCCAGGTAGCTAACGTAATTTCCGAGAACCACCACCAAGGCATAAGGTCACCCGGAGGCTAAGTACAAGCGTGCGTAAATTCGCACCGGGTTTTCGTCCCCGGCGCTCGAAGTGCCGGGCCGGCCGGCAGGAGGTACGGCCTGCTATCAGGCCCTTTCTCGCCCCGCTCGGCGTGGACCGCCAGGTCCACGCCTTCCGCCGGACCTGGCGGTCCGGCGCAGGCAGGTGAACTCGGAACGAATTTTACGCCCCGCTGTACTAAGGGGTAGCTCTGCACTCAATCGTGGTTGGGCAGGCTGCCCCACTCCGAGGGCGC
>JAOZOT010000580.1 GCA_029933115.1 Anaerolineae bacterium
AAAGTCCTGGCCCTTTACCTGAAGATCACCCAGTATCCTATCCTGGCCCGCCGGATAAGGGAGCGAATGCGTCAGGAGATCTTCTCTCGGGGCATTATCTCCCCCCAGGTCTTCGAAGAGGAAGTGCGGGAGAAGGCGATCCTTTCTCAGAGGCGGGAAGGTCTGGTTGAGGAGCCACCGGAAATTTGGAATGAGCGTGTAAGGTGGACCCGGGAGCACCTCACGGATTTCTACTTTGCCTATAATCTCCCTCACGAGCTCTTTGAAGACATCGTTCAAGAACTCATGGCTGAGAGAGCTCCTCAACCAGAGGATGTCATCCTGCCCTTCAACCCGGAATTAGCGCCCTGGGATGTGCTCTTTGCCCAGGGAGAGGAATTTGAATCTTACCCACCCGAAAAGAAAGCCAAGGTCAAGCACCACCTGCAAGAGATCATCGTCGTGCTGATCAAGAGCATGATCAGCGATCAACTGGGTTTTGTGGGCATAGCCAAAGAGTGGTTCACCATCGCCGATCTGAAAGAGATCCGCCGTCGCCGCCTCGGAAGAGGTAAGATTGGCGGCAAGGCCGCCGGCCTGATGCTGGCCTGGAAGATCTTGCAGCAAGAAGACGACGACGATGAAATGGACATCAAAAGCCATCTGTCCATCCCTGAGTCCTACTTCATCGGCGCTGATGTATTCTACGACTTTCTCTCCCTCAATCGCCTGCACGACACCCTGAACCAGAAGTACAAGACGCGAGAACAGATTGAGGCCGACTACCCAGCCATTCGGGAAGCTTACATCGGCGGGCGCTTCCCAGACGATATCGTTTATGGCCTCAGAGAACTCTTGGAGGAGGTAGGGAACGCACCGCTGATCGTGCGTTCCTCCAGTTTGCTGGAAGACAACTTTGGCACCTCCTTCGCCGGCAAGTACGACAGTTTCTTCTGCCCCAACCAGGGCACCCTGGAGGAAAACCTCGAGGCCCTTACCTTGGCTATCAGCAAGGTCTATGCCAGCGTCCCCAGCCCTGTTCCAATCCTCTATCGCCAGCACATGGGCCTGGTTGATTACGACGAGCGGATGGCGGTCCTGATCCAGAAGGTACAGGGAACCCAATACCGCAACTTCTTCTTTCCCGCGCTGGCCGGTGTGGGTTTCAGCCTCAATCCTTTCTGCTGGAATCCCAGGATCCGTCAAGAAGATGGTTTCCTGAGAGTGGTCTGGGGGCTGGGGACCCGCGCCGTGGAACGTGTGGCCAACGATTATCCTCGCATGATCGCCCTGAGCCATCCCCACCTGCGCCCGGAAGGGGGGGCCAAAGAGATCAAACGCTACTCCCAGCGTTTCATTGACCTGATAGACCTGGCGGACAACCAACTCAAGACACTGCCCATCAGTGAGGTGCTTTCTGTAGACTATCCGTCGGCCCGCTTCCTGGCCTCTGTAGACAAGGGAGATTACCTGCAACCGATGTTCTCCCAAAGCCGTGACATTGACCCCCAGAAGATGGTTCTGACTTTTGATTATCTCTTGAAAGATACCACTCTGGTCCCACTGATGAAGGCCATCCTCAAGAAGCTGGAGCGGCGGTACGGGTGGCCTGTGGACATAGAATTCACAGTGGACATCGGCCCTGAATATCCCCAACCCTCGTTGAAGGTGCACCTGGTTCAATGTCGCCCTCAGAGCAGCCATGAATCAGATTGGCGCGTGCAGGTTCCCTCGGCCATCCCCGAAGAGGACATAATCTTCTCGGCGAACAAGCTGGTGCCTCACGGGCTGGTCCCTCAGATTCGCTACGTGGTCTATGTGGACCCGGAGAAGTACGAGCAGATACCGGACCCCACCACCAAGTTACAGTTGGCGCGGGTGGTGGGGCACATTAACTGCCATCTGGAAGGGGAGCGGTTCATTCTGATGGGGCCAGGCCGATGGGGCAGCTCCAATGTTGACCTGGGCTTGAAAGTGACCTACGCCGACATCCACAACACCAGCGTGTTGGTGGAGATTGCCCTGTCTCGCGGCGATGGCACGCCGGAGCTCTCTTATGGTACACACTTTTTCCAGAACCTGGTGGAGGCTCGGATCTATCCATTGCCCCTCTATCCCCACCAGAAAGACACCGTCTTTAACGCTGCCTTCTTCCAGGAATCGCCCAACGTACTGATGGACCTGATTCCATCGGATGGCAAGTATGCTGAGTACATCAAAGTCATAGATGTGCCGGCCATCACTGATGGGCGCTACCTTGAGGTTGTGATGGACAGCGAGAAAGGTAAGGCCCTGGGCTATCTTAAGCGTTATCCTGATCAAAGCACCTGATTCGAGTCCAAACCATCATCAAGTATCAGTAGATCACAATTTGGGTTCGTAGTGCGCACTTCAGTGCGCTTTTGAGGCGATGAATCGCCCACTACGAACAAGAGCCGTGATCCACTGAGTATCAGTACCTGACTGGACACTGGCGTTTTTGCTCGTAGTGACGGCTTTAGCCG
>JAOZOT010000581.1 GCA_029933115.1 Anaerolineae bacterium
TGGATGGCATACCGCTCGTAGCCAACCACCCGGCCAGCGATCATGGCCAGAAGCCCCTCTTGTTCTTCGCCCACCTGACCCGTTTTGAGCGTCGTTGGTTTCGGCGGCTCCCCCGCCCCCTGATGCAAGAGGAGATCGCTATCGCGGTAGACTTTGATCTCCCGCTCGCCGTGGTAATCGTAGGTCTTGCCTCGGAGCACTACCCAATCGCCCTCGGCCAGGGGGAGATAATCGTTTCTGTTGACGTAGATCATGATGCCCGCTGTAGAATCCTGGATGTAGAGGGTCTTCTCGCCGAAGAGGGATGGAGGCACAGTAACTTGTCCCCGGACAGTAACTGTGGTCCCGGTGGGCTGACTTCTGGCTTCGGCGATGGTGAACAAGGGGAAAGGGGTTGGCGTAGGCTCTGGGGAAGGTGGACGATTAGGCTCCCCTGGAGTGACATCGAAGAACTTGGTCCATCCTCCGCTGCCATCTACGACGCGGCTCCAGGAACGGTCATCGCCGGGGTGGTGGGCGTAATGGAACACGTCGGCCTCGCTGCCGTCGGGGTAGAGGAGGCGCACCTGATCCCCATCGTCGTTCAGAGCAACGCCTGTCTCCCGCCTGAAGAAGACCAGGAAGCCCCGGGGCCGGATAATAGTGCCGAAAGGGATGATATAAGGCCAACTGCCGCTATCTCCCACATCGTCCAGTTGCCATCCACCCAGGTCTACAGCCCTATCACCGGGATTGTACAACTCGATCCATTCGTCATCCTCCTGGTCAACGTCGCCGTCACCGCTCCAATCCTCGTACCGTGGCCTGGGTAAGACTTCGTTGAGGGCGATGGGCTCAGGGGGCGCCGTTCCCTCCGTCCAGAGAGGGCTGGTGTAGGCCCGGTCACCGTCGGCCTGGGTTGCTCTGGCGAAATAAAAGTGTCCTGCCGCGCCCGGAATGGCGACTGTCCAGGAGTGAGAGATGACCCCGTTGACAGAGATAGTGGCGACGGGGATCGAGCGGTCGAACAATTCCAGGGTGATGGATTCACCGTCGGGGTCGTGGAAGTCAACGCTGAAGGAGATGGTCGCCGTGGCGGAGATGGTGGAGCCCATCCATTGGTCACCAGAGCGCAGAGCCAGGGCCAGGTTGCTGTCCTCGGTGGCGAAGGTGCGTCGCGCTCGCAGGGCAGCCAGGAGTTCATTTCGAGTCAGAGCTGGAGCCACGAGGCCCGTGCGGTGGGGAGTGTCGAGTCCCCAGTCTGGCGTCTCGGTGTCACCGTTGTTGGCCGCTCCCACCCGCCAGCCGATAGTCAGAGCACGGAGGTATGCCTCCTCAAAAGTGCGGTACTCTTCCCCGCTGCCATTGCCTACTTCTAGCAGGGCCACTTTCTGCGCAGCCGCTGCATCGTAGGCGAAATGGTCAAAACAAGTGTCGTAGGGAGGACCAAAGGGGTGATTGAACTGGGCGATAGCCTCCGGCTGGGTGGTCAACCAGGCGTAGAAGCCGGCCAAGGTGTCGTAAGGGGGCTCCTCGCGGGAAGCGTAGGTGTCGGTGGCAAAGACATCGCTGTGGCCCTGTTCGCGGGAGGTCCACTCAAAGCCCCGTAGACCCACGAAAGCTCCATCTACAGTGGCCGCCTGAGCCTGAGCCAGGATGTCGGCCCACTGAAGATCGCTGAACCAGTGGGAGTGGTCGGTGAGGGCCAGAAAGTGCAGCCCGTTGGCCCGGGCTACGGCGAAAGCGTAGCGGGGAGGACCAGCCCCGTCAGAATAGGTGGAGTGGGAATGTAAACAGCCGAAATAGCCCTGCATTCCACCGGGCAAAGGAGCAGGCGGTGGGGGAGGATTGGGCGGCGCAGGCACGCGGAGGGGCCGGCCGGGGTGCGGCCGGTCAATGACAAAGTCGGTCTGCATGTCGTTGCTGTCCCAGTCCTCCACCCTTTGAAACGACCTCGGTTCAGAAGCTGTGACTGTGCCGGTCACGCCGACTGTGGCGTATGCGCCGTCGCGGAAGGCCACGGCATCCACTATTTCGTCGGCAGGACCCAGCAGCAAGACTTCGTCGCCGCCATTGGCCAAGGCCCACCCCCCGGTTCCCCAGGCAGTGTATTGGATCATGTCCGGCACGCTGGGGGTATCGGTGTAGCCAGAGCCAGAGGTGCGCATCTCGAAATCGGGGTAGAAGCCGAAGCGAGCCTGGAACTGAGCAGCGTTACGGGCCACCACCAGGCAGGTGCCCGGGGTGATGACCGTGCCCGGTGGAAAGCGATACATCCCCTCGCCACCGCCCTGGGTTTCCTCGTCCCCTAGCTTGTAATCCTCCAGAGCAACGGTGATGGTCAAGGGATTGTAAATCTCTACAAACTCGTCGCCTTCAGTAGAAGGTGTGGTGCCGTCGTATAGCACCTCGCTGATGAGTAGGGGCGAAGGAGGGATCGGCGTTGGGGCCGAATTGGCTGCTTTTGGCGTTCCATTCAGGGGATTGCCGTCGGCGTCCAAT
>JAOZOT010000008.1:0-18086 GCA_029933115.1 Anaerolineae bacterium
TGGCGGAGGGGGAGGACGCGGAAGCGCGGAGTGACGGAGAGCTAGGTGAAAGGCTAGATCATGAATCAAGCACTTGAACCAACCTATTTGAAACTGTATCGCTCTGGCGAACTGAAGAAGCGCGTCGAGGCAGCCTACGCGCGCTTGGAGGCCTGCGACATCTGCCCGCGGGAGTGTGGGGTCAACCGCAGGGAGAGCGCCAAGGGCGCTGTGTGCCGCACAGGTGAGAGAGCGGTCGTGTCCAGCTTCAACCCCCACTTCGGCGAGGAAGCGCCGCTGGTGGGGCGGGGTGGGTCGGGGACGATATTCTTCTCCTGGTGCAACCTCAAGTGCCAGTATTGCCAGAATTACGAAATCAGCCAGTTGGGTCACGGGCGCGAGGTGGAGCCGGAGGACTTGGCGGCCATGATGCTACGGTTGCAGGCGATGGGCTGCCACAACATCAACTTTGTCTCCCCGACCCACGTGGTGCCCCAGATTTTGGCCGGGGTGCTCGTCGCGGCCGAGGCCGGGCTGCGCCTGCCGCTGGTCTACAACACCGGCGGCTACGATTCGCTGAAGACCTTGGCCCTCCTGGATGGCATCTTTGACATCTACATGCCCGATATGAAGTACGCCGACGCCGAGATAGCCCGCCGCTACTCCAAGATCGAGGACTACCCCAGGCACAACCAGGCAGCGGTCAAGGAGATGCACCGTCAGGTGGGGGACCTGGTCATGGACGAGCGGGGGGTGGCTTTGCGGGGTCTCCTGGTGCGCCACCTGGTATTGCCCAACGGCCTGGCCGGCACGGCGGAAATAGCGCGCTTCCTGGCCGAAGAAGTCTCCAAAGACACCTACATCAACGTCATGGACCAGTACCGGCCGTGCTACAAGGCCCATGAACTGCCGGATGTGAACCGTCACCTCACCGCTCAAGAGTACGAGAGCGCGGTCCAGACGGTCCGCGAGGCCGGGTTGCATCGCCTGGACAAGCGAGAGCCAAGGCTGATCTGGATATGGAGATGAAACGAGACCTGTCAGGTCTGACCCTCTATTCCGAGACAGGCCGCAGGCGGCCCCTCTCCCGCCTGAAGGAAAGAAGCCTGACCCAGGTGGGGTCCTCCAGGAAACGGACGGCGTATGGAGACTCCACGATGCGAGCCGGCAAGCGCTTCCCCTCCTCCCAGTATTCCCCCTCAAAGACTCCCAACCCCAGGGTAAAGCTGTCGCCCAGCCCGACCATGAGCAAAGTCTCGGTGACCACCACCTCGCCCTGACGCCAGCGGCCGGTGGGATACCAGATAGGCACGGTCATGGGCTGGCGGACGGTGTCGGCCAGCACTTGGCCGCCGTCACCCAGGAAGGCCAGGTAGAACCGGTAGTCACGGTCCATCTCCCCCAGGACCTGCCAATAAAGGCGCACCCTGACCCTCTGCCACTTCCAATCGTCCACCAGGTCGAAACCCAGCAGGCGCAGAGAATCCCCAAAGTCAATGGTCAGAGGATAGTCGGGAGCCGGAGCTTCCACGCGAGCGAAATCATAGAAACTGTCGGGAAGCTCGCTCGGACCGACCAGACCCCGCTGCAACAAGATGTAGCCATCGGCGCTGTCGAGGATGCCAAATCCGCCCCCCTCGACCAGTTCCCGGTAGGCGCGGTGGAAGTCGTTGGGGTGGATGTCGGTCACTCCGGCCACGTCCAGGAGCACGTATTCTGTGTCGTCCGGCACCACCGGAAACAGGTAGATGACCCGCCGATGGGTCAGGTGGGGGAAGAGGGGTGGGGTGGTGGAGAGCACTGCGTCGGGCGGTATCTGGGCGGCGAAGCGCCGGAAAAGGCGATGGTGAGGGGTGATGCGGGGCACACTGAAGTTGGGCCCCAGCGGCGTAAAGCCCCGCAGGCGTTGATAGCCCAGGCTGCACAGCAGCAGCCACAGAAGGACCAGCGTCCGAAAAGTGTTCGTAGTGGCCGCTTTAGCTGCTTTGGGAACGACTGAAGTCGTTACTACGAATTTCTCTAGCCACCCGACCAAACGCTTGGCCCCGTAGATGGCCGACACGACGAAGAAGGGCACCACCGGAGCCGAATAGTGGAGCTCGCCCGAATACATGAGAGGGTAATCGCTCAGAGCGTTGGCCAGGTAGATGGGCGCACTCAAGAGCAAGGTGGGTGGGTCAAGAAGGGAGAGGAACCCAACCGAAGCCAGCAGGCCGACCAGGTAGGCCAGACGAGGGCCGTTCAACAGGAGGCCCACTGCTACCCAGGGCTTCGTGAGCAGAGTCAGGACGATGCCTTTGAAGTTCCCTCCCAGGCTGGTGTACCGTTGGGTGTAGATGGTCTCGGCCGCCGTGCTGAAGTGAGGGATAACGACAAAGGTGGCTATCCCAAACCAGGCCAGGCTGACCAGGGCCAGCAGCCCACCCATGAGCCTCTCTTTGTGCACCAGAAGGGTGTAAAGGCCCAGCATGAACACCAGGAGGGTGATCTCCTCTTTGGTGCTCATGGCCAGCACGGCAAAAAGCCAGGCTTTGGGCCGGTCTCTCTCTTTGGTGTAATGGAAGGCGAAGAGGAGGGGAGCGACGGCCAGCGGGACGGCGTGGAACTCGGTCAGGTTGGCCGCTTGCAAGGCCGGGAAGAGGAGATAGACGGCGGCGAAAACCAGGCCGGCGCCATCGCTCTCCAGTTCGTCACGGGCCAGCCAGAAAACAGGCAGAGCCCCCAGGGCAATGGCCACTGTCTGCAAGATCAGGATGGCCTTGACGTCGTCGTAGATCAGAAACGAGAGGGACACCAAAGCAAAGATGGGCTCGAAATGGTCCGTCAGGCGAGGGCCTTGGCTGCCGTCGTTCTTGGTTTCTTCCAGAAAACGCCCGTGCAGGGTGTTCCAGATAGGCTGGTCCATGTTGCCCAGGTCAGCAGCATAGGTCTGAAAGGCCTCGTGCTTCAGGATGGAGAGAGTCCCAAAGCCCAGGACGTAGAGCCCTATTAGCAGCCACACCAGGCCCAGGGCCAGACGAGACCGATTGGGTTTGCGATGAGAGCCAGATTCGGATGATTCCATACAGATCAACTATCCAGGCCCATCGAGGCCAGCACCTTGTCCCTCGCCTTTCGCAGGGACTCGGCCACGACTCCAAGGCAACGGAGCCCTCCGGCCGCCTCTGTTGCGGCGCAGGCTATCGAATCCAAAAGCCAGGGCCGTGCCCAACAACTCGGCCACTGTGACCCACAGCCGGGAAAGCAGGGTGACGACAATGGCCACATGAGAGGGCAGATAAAAGCTCAGCAGGTAGACCAGGACACTCTCTCTGACGCCCAATCCCCCTGGGGCCAGGAAACTCAGGAAGCCGATGACCCAGGCCCCGGCGAAAATGCCGGCAAAAGCCGGCAGCCGCTCCGGCGGCACTGGATAGAGGGCTCTGGTGAAAAGATAGAAGGCCAGACCGTAGCAGAGCCAGATGCCGAGGTGAAGGGCGGCGAAGCGTGCCAGGTCCCAAGCTGTCAATGCAATGGCCACCGGCTCGCGCTTGAGCAGGCGCAGGCCCCAGTTGAGCAATCTCTCCAGGACGGAAGGTTGAATGAGCACCAGGCCCGGCGGTATCACGATTAGCGTAAGGCCAGGTGCCATCTTGCCTAACGCCTGGCCCAGAACGACGAAGGCCAAGGCCAGTCCTGTCATGTTTTGGATGACCTGGTTGACGGCGATGCTGGTCAGAGTCTGCACCGGGCTGACCCCTTCTCGCTCGAAGAGGTAGAACCACCCCACGAACTGCCAGACCTTGCCGGGAATGTAACGGCCCAAATTGCCGACAAAGTAAGTGCGCAGGACCTTGATAAAACCGATAGTCGCTCCCAGGCAATGAAGGGAGATCCTCCATTGCCAGGCGTAGAGAGACAGAGAAGCCAGCATGACCCCCAGAGAAAGGGCCAACAAGGGATAGTCGAAGGACCACTGGTAGGTTTTGACCTTCTCCCAGTTGCCGTAGAGAACCCAGCTCAGGGAGAAGGCAATCACCGCCAGGGCCAGGTACTGCAGTACCTTCCTCAGTCTGACGGTCATGGGCAAGCCCCTTCGACTCGCTCAGGGCGAGTTGGCTCGGCTCCGGGAGAGTAGAGGGCCACCACTTGATCTACGATGCGTGGCCAGGAGAAGTATTGCTTGACATAAGCAAAGCCGGCTTGACCCAACTCTCTGGCCCAATCGTCGTCCGTCAACACGGCCTCGATGGCCTGAGCCAGCGCCTGGGGGTCGCGCTGCTCGACCAGGATCCCTGTCTCGTTGTGGTGGACGATGTCCGGGATGCCTCCCACGTTGGTAGCGACGACCGGCTTTTTGTAGCTCATGGCCTCCACCAGGACCACTCCCAACCCTTCAGTATCGCCCTGGGAATCAACGATGGCCGGCAAGACAAAGACATCGCAGCCGGCGTAAAGCTCAGCCAACTCCTCGTAGGGTACCCTCCCTCGGAAAAACACTCGCTCTGTCAGGCCCTTGTCTTTCACCAGCCTCTCCAGCAGCGGCCGTTGGTCGCCGGCGCCGACAATGTCCAATCGGACGGGGAGCTCATGGGGGAGGAGGTCCATAGCTTCGATGAGATAGGGCAGGCCCTTGCGCTCGATGAGGCGACCCACGAAGAGGATGCGCCGCTCTTCCCGCTCAAGGCGGGGCTCTGGACCGGTCGCCTTTGGGGGACCTTCTCTGGCTACAATGGTCGAGCCGTAGGGGATAACCGTGACCTCGACGTCGGCCAGTTCGCGGACCAGACTCGCCGTGAAAGAAGAGTTGGCCGAGACGGCGTCGCTGCGTTCAATGATATACTTCAAGACAGGCCTGAGAAAGGGATAGCGGCGCGTCAGGAGGAGCTCTGCGCCGTGAAAAGAAGTCACCAGCCGTGCGCCGCTGACCTTCTGGCCGACGAGGCCGAAAACGCCCTGGGGCAGCGGCCAGTGGACGTGGAGCACGTCGTATTTCTGGCGGCGGCACTGCCTGATCACTGCCAGGGTGCCGAAGAACATATAAGGCAAAATCAGGGGCAGGTAGAGAGGGTTCTTTATCTTGTTCGGTCCCCCTTCCAGGTGGGTCAGGTCCTCCCAACGGCCGGGGAAATAGCGGAAGCGGTAGACGGGAATACCGTAAATCTCGTGGTCTCCCAGCCCCTTGTAGGAAGGAGCCAGGACGGCCGACTCGACGCCACGTTCTCGCAACCGCAGGGCCTGTTCCACCAGCCAGGGTGAATGGGGGTCGCCTTCCCAACGGGCGAAATTGGTCACCAGATACAATACCTTCATGGCCGCTCCCTATCTCTGGCCAGGTCTTTGATGATTCTCTCCAGTTCAATAATGCGCTCATGCTGGTCTACCACCAGTTCGGCCAGGAAGCCCACCAGAAAGATGATCAGGCCCGCCAGGGCCAGGATGACGCCGAAGGTAAAGACCGGGCGCAACTGCCGGGCCCGGGTAAACCATTGGTAGAGCAGGTACGCTCCTATTCCAGAGGCAGCCAGGATGAGAGCCGAGCCCAACGAGCCGAAAAAGATCATGGGCTTGCGGCTGAAAGTCAGAAGGAACTTGACCACCAGCACATCGAGGAAGGAAACAGGGATGCGTCCAAGCCCGAACTTGGACTTGCCCTGGCGACGGGGATAATAGTTGGTCGGCACCTCGCCGATTTTGTAACCCTGAGAAGCGGCGATCATCAGGATGAAGCGATGCCAATCGGAGCGCAGATAGAGCCCCTCAATCACCTCGCGTCGGAAGGCCTTGATCCAGTTCATGTCGTGGGCCTGGACGTTAAAGAGGAGGCGGGAGACAAAGTTGTAGATTTTCGAGGCCACGATTTTGCCGTCGCGCCGACCCTGCCGCCAGCCGGCCACCACATCGTAACCTTCGGCCAGCTTGTCCAGCAGTTTAGGGATGTCCTCCTCTGGGTCCGACTCCAGGTCCCCTGGCAGGAAGATGATGATGTCACCGCTGACGTGGCGGAAGCCGGTTCTGAGAGCCTCGGTCAGGCCCAGATTGCGTCGGTGGCTGACGACCTTGACGAAGGGGTAACGGGCGGCACAGGCTGCGGCCTCGCGACTGGTACCATCGGTGGAACCGTCGTCCACGAGGATCACCTCGCCGTCCACGCCCTTGGCCTCAAATGCTCTGGCTACTTTGTCAATGACCGGGGTCACATTCCCTTCCTCGTTGTAAGCCGGTATGAGAACCGAAACCCGCCATGCTTTCTTTTCCACGCTGACCTCCCACAGCTTCAATAGGCCCCACTCCTGCTCTGGCGGCTTTATTAACACCAGACTTGGGACGGCCTATCCTTATTGCACATTCTACTCCTCACGGCCTACCCTCACTGTTGATGAGAGCAGAATCCGATTGCCGAGAGGCAAGCCCGCCTCGTCAGCTACCGGCAGTCGCTCTCCGGTCTCAGAGAGATACATTCCTACCTCTAGCTGATAGTCACCCGGCGGGGTCTCAGGTGGGATTTCTATTTCATACAGGTCCTCGATGACATCACCTTGTGCCCACCGACTGGTGGGATAGGAGCCATCCACCGGCCAGCCGTCTTTTTGCCCCCAGACCACGCCATCTTTATCTATCAGGTGGGTGAAAACAGTGTAGTCCTGGTCCATTTCGGCCAAAGCCTGCCAGAAGAGAGCCAGCCGCACGGTATCGCCGGGCCGGAAGCGAATTTCTGCCAGGTTGTAGCCGAGGAAACGGATTTCGGAACCCAGAGTCGCTTTTTGGGGGTGCGCAATCTCTAGCTCTTCCACCGAAGGGGGAGTCTCTCCGACCACCATCATCAGACTGAGGAGCACCTCCTCACCCTCTGGAGTAGGCACCCTCTCTTCCTTCTCTACATCGTGCAGGCTGAGGAGCAAACGATAAGTTCCTACTGGCGCGGCGGGATCCACCTCCAGTTCCAGTTCATCCCGAACCACCAATCCCCTTCCCCAGGGGTCATTCCAATCGCCAGCACTTTGCCCTCGACCCCATACTTCACTTCGCTCATTTATCAAGCTCAAGACGGGTTGGAGATCCGCCTCGGAGGGCTTCTGGCACTGCCAGTAAAGAGTCACTTTGGTCTTCTGACCGGCTTTGAGTCTGGTCTTCGCCAGGTCGTAGCCTAACAGGAAAGACGCGGAGTCAAACCTCACCCGCCGGTCGTAGCGGGCAGGAACAAAGGTGTTGGGCATCTCCTCTCCCGGATTGGCGTAGATCCAAACGTAATCAATGCCCTTTATACGCACCACGTGCTCGGGCTTCAGAGAGCTAAAGTACTTGGCCGTGCTCAGGCCGAAAGGAGCACCTGTGCCCCGGCGGCCAATATAGAACACCACATAGTCAACGCCTTCCCAGGGCAGGGAATTGCCGTTACATTCCTCGCTCAACTTCCGCACCTGGCCGTGAAAGAAAGAGGTAAACCGCACGTCGGAATTCCACATGGCGGCTTTCAGGCTGGTTGCGTTTTCTTTCTGATTGAGGTAGCGAGCGGCCTGATCCAGTCCCTCTCCCCAGCCGATGGGCAACAAATGGGTTGCCACTGCTGATCCCCCCACCAGAGGATTGTAGTAGGTCAGGTAGTAGGGGTGGTGAGGCAGGCTGAAGCCGGCCTGCAAGAGAGTGGCCAGTCCGATGCCCATTGCCCCCAGGTGTGAAGCCACCCTCTGGCTCAGACGAGCCTTTATCACCTTCGCCGCAGATTCACCCAGCCGGCACAACCCTACAGCCGCCACTATTTGGGCGGCCGGTGATACTGGCAAGATGTAACGGCCAGATTTCACACGGGCCAGGCTCATGAGACCGATAAAGCCCAGGATATAAAGCAAAAGAGTGACAATGTTCCGGGTCTGAGCCCCTTTCACCCCAAAGGCAAGGTGATAGCTCTGGCCCAGAGACCAAACTGCCGCCGCTATTCCCAGCAAGGTCAGGGGGGTGAGCCGGAAGAGCAGGGTGAGAGGGTAGGTCAACAGGCGTGTGTCTAGCAGAGAGAGCCCTATCAGAAACGCGTCCTCCCCTCCTCTGCTGCCTTGGACCTTGCCCATGATTTGCCCAAGCACCAGGCTGAGAGGCCGCCTTGGCTCAATCCACATCGCCGGCCAGAATGCGATAGCCGTCACCAGGGATACGGCGCACCAGACAAAATAGGTTTTCGCGCTGCGGGGGAGCACGCTCCGACGCTGCGCACCGGCACCCTGCCCCCAGGGCCAATTGAGAAGCAGGATTGGCCAGGCCATGAAGGGGGTCAAGAACAGGGAACTGGCTTTGCTCAAAAAGGCCAAACCGGCCATCAGGCCCGACAGCAACAAACATCCTCTCGACCGCTTGCCCTCCAAGTGAGCCATCAAGCTGAGCAACGAGAGGATCATGAAGGTAGTAGCCAGGGCATCGTGGTGGAGCAGGCGTGAGTGAGCCAGGTAGAAAGGATCAAGAGCCACCAGGGCGGCGCCGAGAAAAGCGACTCTGTCGTCGAAAAGCCCTCTCAGCAGGAGGTAAATGCCCACCACGGCCAAGGAGGTCAACACTACAGTGGGGAGCCTGACGGCAGCCAAGGTGTCGAGGTCAAGCGTGGGGCGCACGGGCACCCTCTGCAAAAATTCACGCCAGGCGGTAGTGCTGATTGGCATCCCTTGCAATTGGGCTTCGCGCAGATATCTAGTTGTCAAAGCTACGGCTGCCGTCCACATCGTGGTGACACCGGGATGCTCTCCCACCGTTCCCTTCAGGTCACCGTCCAGCAGGGCCAGGAGAAATCTTATCGAGCGTTCGACCCAGCGACGTTCGTCAGGGGTCAAAAAGATCTCCAGGCCCGAAGCTCTGGGCACCAGTGCCAGCAGGAAAAGGAAAAAGCTGACGCACGTTGTCCGCAGTTTCATCAACTCGCCTCTCCCCAAGACCGGCTCTCTCCCCGTTCATCCCTCATACTTTTCACCGTCGGATAGCTCTGCATTTAACCATGATTGGACATGTTGCACCATCCCAGGGATATGAGACGGCGCAGATGCTGCGATTTCGATTATACCACACTGGGCTTTGAGTGGCAAGGAGGCACACCGGGCTTTCCCGAAAGCGAGGTGTGCGCCTACTTCGGTGACGGCTTGCAGTCGTGACCGCTATCTCCGCCACGACCTTGAAATGGCTTTTCGCTCAGCGAGTTGACATTCACTTTGCGCTTTGCTATAATGTGTGAAGGGAAAAGGGCATATTTATGGTTAAGGATAAACTAGGCGAGGTAGCGGCTAATGCTAAAGAAAATGAAATGCCCATCGTGTGCGGCCCCGCTGACTATCAAGCACCGGTTTGTGAAGCTGGTGACCTGTGACTATTGCGGCCAAGTCTTGTTGCTGCATGATACGGGTCTAGATCCAACCGGGCGCACGGCCAAACTGACCGACATCCCCTCGCTGCTCTACATAGATGCTACCGGACAGTTGCAAGGCCGTCGTTTCCGAGTCATGGGCCGCTTGCGTTATCAATACGAGTCGGGCTTTTGGGACGAGTGGTTCCTCACTTTTGAAGATGATAGACCCGGCTGGCTGGTGGAGGACGAGGGCGAATACACCTTCTACGTCAAAGAGACCTTGACCTCTCCTGTGCCGCCTTTCGAGACGGTCTCGGTCGGTGACGTGGTGACTATTGCCGGGCATCAGGTCTTTATCACCGAGAAA
Source organism: Anaerolineae bacterium (assembly GCA_029933115.1). Taxonomy (GTDB): domain Bacteria; phylum Chloroflexota; class Anaerolineae; order E26-bin7; family E26-bin7; genus E26-bin7. The sequence goes on from JAOZOT010000008.1 coordinate 9,648, forward strand.
GGACGGGCTACCATCGCCGGTGGTGAGGGACAGTTGGCCTTCACCATTATCCCTGGTGAAGAGGTCAAATACCTGGACGGCACCAGCGGAGATGATCTGATAAGTGTGGAGTACACAGCCGACGAGATAGAACTCTCGGTAGGCCGTGCGGTAGCTCACGACGAGTTGATTCTGGACGAGGAAGAGTTCTGAAGAAATGAACCAGATTAAGGTGGACGAAACGCTGCAAAAGGGAATACGCGCTGCCCGACGTGGCTACAAAGAACCGGCGCGACAGTTATTGGCTCAGGTTTTGCGGGCGGACCCGGATAACGAGGAGGCCTGGCTGTGGCTGTCCCGTGTGGCCGATACGCCGGAGCAACGCGCCGATTGTCTACAGCACGTTCTCGCTATCAACCCTGACAATCGCTGGGCGGCCGAGCAGTTGGCGGCGCTGCAAGCAGAAGCGCCCGCTGCCCCTGCCCCTACCGCTCCTCCGGCTGTTTCCGCGGAGATAAAACTGGAGCCGATAAAATGCCCCAAATGCGGTGGCTCCGTGGACCTACGGGGCGGCTCCGAGACCAAGACGCTCGTTTGTAGCTACTGCCGCAGTCTGATTGATTTGACCGGAGAGCAGGCGGCGGTCATCGGCCAGACCAATAAGCGGGCCAAGCCGGCCGTCCCCATCGAGTTAGGGATGGAGGGAACCTTTGAGGGAGGGCGATACCAGGTAATCGGCTGGGTGCGCTATGAGGGCTGGGACGATGAGGACCGCTGGCGTTGGGATGAATGGCTGCTCGTCTCGTCAGAGGGAGAGTTCCGGTGGTTGAGCTATGACCCGGAGGAAGGCTTCCTCCTCCAGAAGAAAATACCCCCGGCCGGGGCGTTCGACCCGCGTACAGCTACATCTATCCCCGTGCCGAGCGGTACGGCTAAAGTCATCGAACGCTCGCCGGCTCGCGTTATTGCTCTGGCCGGGGAATTGACCTGGCGGGCCACGGTCGGCGAGCGACTCAACTACCTTGAGGCTCGGCGGGGCCCAATGCGCTATAGCGTCGAGTACACGCGCGAAGAAATTGAGCTGCTAGAGGGACGCCCCCTTTCCGCTGCGGAGGTGTGGCGGGCCTTCGGGCGCCAGGACTTGGCGGAGAAGGCCGCAAAAGGTGAGATGCGCGCCAAACAATACCGCTTTTTGGCTATTGCCTGTGCGGTCTTCACTATCATCAGTTGCATGTTTTCTTTTTTCACCCTCACAACCGGTCAGAAGCTGCTGGCCCAGGAGATACACATTGCGAAAGGGGGTTCACCGCAGAAAGTGGGGCCTTTTGAGATCACCCAGCCCGGTCGAGTTCACCGCGTCTCCCTCAAGTCCGACCGCCTGCCAACCAACAATTGGGCCGTCGTGGATGTCTCTATAATGGACAGCAGGGAGAATGAATTCTATTTGTTCTCTGCGGAATTCTGGGATGAGGAAGGCCGGGACAGCGAAGGGTATTGGCACGAGAGCGACCTGAGTGAGGCCTACCTGTTCCGGCCCGACGACGCAGGTCAGTATACCCTGGAATTAGCTATAGATGAGGCGACTGTGGACTCGCTAAAGGTCGAGGTGACCATCATGAGCGGGGTGTGGCTGAGCCGTTATTTCGTCATCTTTGCCGTGCTCAGTGGGGGGCTGTGTTTCCTTTTCTTTTCCCTCAGCGGGGCGCATAGCCTGACGGACCTGATTTCCGGTCGCAGGTAGAGATTAAGCTTGCCTGTAAACGTGGGCAGAGGACAAATGGGACATGAGAGGAGAATGGACGATGTTCAAATTGTTCACCTTGCTGTTAATCGCTTGTCTGCTATTTAGTTTTGTGATCTGCAACTTGCTCTCGTATTGGGGATACGGGGTGAGGCAGATCGGGGAACGTCACCCGAGTTCCGTGTCCGTGCGCTCTGGAAGTGTATACGGTCCCAGAGTGAGTGGAGGTGGGCCCGGCACCGGCAAGTAATAAGAGCCGTTCTGCCACCCAATCTTGCGTCCCGGGAACGGGACAGCTTGTCTAACCGCGGTTAAATGCCTAGTTCGCAAAAGGGAAAGGAGAAGAACCTATGAAGCGCAAATTGCTGGCTTTGATTCTTGTGCTCTCTTTCTGGCCGTCCGGCGTGGTTTTAGCTCAGAGTGGCGGCGGGGTGGATGACCTATCGCCTTGGGTCATTGCTTCCACCATAGTTTACGGTATCATCGGTGTTGTGCTCTGTGTGCTCAGCTATCTGGCCTTTGACCGGCTGTTCCACCTGGACCTGCAGCGCGAGTTGGTAGAAGACCAGAACATGGCTGTGGGCATTATGCTGGCCGGAGTTTTCATTGGCATCGCCATCGTTGTGGCGGCCGCCATAACATAGTATGCAGCTTACCTCACGCCACTCGGCGGCGCTCCTCATCTCGGTCTTTATCATCGCCGTCTGTGGCCTGACTTATGAACTAATTGTCGGCACTCTCTCCTCGTACCTCTTCGGCAACAGCGTCGTCCATTTCTCGCTGACCATCGGCCTCTTCATGAGTGCCATGGGCCTGGGATCTTTTGCTTCGCGCTGGATAACCCGCTCGATCCTGGGCTGGTTCATCCTGCTGGAAATGGCTATCGGCGTGGTCGGAGGCTGCTCGGCAGCACTGCTTTACGCCGTTTTCGCCACCAGCGACTTTTACTACCCGGCGATGGTGTTGTTCATCGTGCTCGTCGGCAGCTTCATTGGCATGGAGATACCGCTGCTGACCAGGTTGAGCGGAGGCCGGGAATCGCTCAAGGACACGCTGGCCAATGTTCTGGCCTTTGACTATCTGGGAGCTTTGTTGGCCTCGATTCTTTTCCCCTTGGTATTGCTCCCCGAGCTGGGCCTGCTCAAGACCTCCTTCGCCACCGGCCTGCTGAATATGGCGGTAGTGGCTTTGAACTTGTGGACTTTTCGCGAGTGGTTGGCGCGCTGGCGGAGACTGGCGATTGTGGCCGGGGCCATCACCCTGCTGCTCTTGGCCGGTGAGGTGTGGGCCGTCCGGTTGACCTCTCTCTTTGAAGAGCGGTTGTACGAGGATGAGATTATCTACGCCCGGCAGACACCCTATCAGCGCATCGTCATCACCCGCTGGGGTGAGGACGTGCGGCTCTACTTGGACGGCAATTTGCAGTTCAGTTCGCGGGATGAGCACCGTTACCACGAAATGCTGACCCACCCTGCCATGTCTTTGACCCGCTCGCGGGAATCGGTGCTGGTGTTGGGCGGAGGCGATGGGCTGGCGGCCCGCGAAATCCTCAAGTACGACGATGTGCGCCGACTGGTGCTGGTGGACATTGACCCGGCGATGACCGAGTTGGCCCGCACTCACCCCGCACTGCTGGCCATTAACGAACGCTCGCTGCTCGACCCCCGCCTGGAGTTGGTGCATCAGGACGCCTTCAAGTATCTGGAGGAGACGGACGAGCAATTCGGGGTTATCATCATTGACCTGCCCGACCCCAATAACGAGAGCCTGGGCAAGCTCTACAGCCGTGAGTTCTACAAAATGGTCCGCCGTCACTTGGCCGTGGGCGGGGTCATGGCCTCACAAGCCACTTCTCCCTATTTCGCCCGCGAAGCCTACTGGTGTATCGTTCACACCGCAGCCGATGTGGACTTGTACACCTGGCCCTATCACGTTTACATCCCCTCTTTTGGTGATTGGGGCTTCTTTTTGGCTGCCGAGCACAATCTAGAACCAACACGTTTTTCCCTGGAGGTCCCCACGCGCTATCTCAACGCCGATTTGTTGGCGGTGAGTTTTATTTTTGACCGTGACACTGCTGAGGTAGAGACCGAGATAAACACACTGGACAGTCAGGTCATACTGAGCTATTACGAGCAAGGTTGGAGGCGGTGGGGGTGACTTCAATGGGGCGCAAGCATTTGTTATATGACCTCTGGGTAGAGGACGTCGAGATCCTGGAACGGGTGTCTCCCTGGCGTGAGATTCTCCTCGCCGCAGCGGAGCAAATTGGGGCGACGGTGATTGGTCAGCAGTTTCACCAGTTTGCACCCTATGGCATCACCGGTTTTCTGCTGCTGGCCGAATCGCACATCAGCGTGCACACCTGGCCGGAGGAGGGCCTGGCGGCGATAGACATCTTTACCTGCGGCGAGATGGATGCCGATTCAATCTTGCATTGGCTGCGGGAGCGCCTTTGTCCGCAGTGGGAGAGGTTGACCATCCTGGAGCGGGGTGAGCCGAGGTAAGAGCAGTGCCAGGGGATGCGCCTCTTTTCCAAAGCCTTGCTGTGTGCCGGATATCACAGCGAGGCTTTTTACTATCATTGGATGCGTACGGGATTTTGAAATCTCGCTCAAACTATGATACAATGAGTGGAGGAAGGGTGAGTAGATGAGTTCGAGCGTGAAAGAGGTGGGAAATGATCCGACGTGTGCGCATCCGGGGCTACAAATCTTTACAGGATGTTGAACTTCACTTACAGCCCCTGACGATTATCTTCGGCCCAAATGCCGCCGGTAAGAGTAACCTGTTGGACGCGCTGGGACTGGTGAGCCGGATGGTGACCTCAGGCAGTCTGAAGGAGGCTTTTGAGGGACACCGAGGCATCCCGTTGGAAGCTTTTTTCTATGGCGATCATGGACTATCGGAGTTGCTCACCGAACCGACGGTCGAATTCTCCATCGAGATAGATGTAGAGTTACCCGACGATGTCATCGAGACCGTTGAGGAGCGTATCCATCAGCTTCGTGAGAGATTACCGGGTTTGGAAGGCGGGCAAGAGCGCCCCCGGCGCCGAGTAGTGATCGAGCGCCTACTACGCTATCGGGTGGCGGTGCAAATGCTGACAGAGACAGGCATCTTGCGCGTCATAGACGAGAGGCTGGCTGCTCTGACGGCCGATGGCAGTCGAGAGAAGGATCCTCATGCCCGCAAGCCTTTTATCTATCAGGCCGACGGCCACTTGCGTCTACGTATGGAAGGCCAGAGTCGGCCAACAGAGCATGAGCTTGGTTTGACCTATACCTTAGCCTCAACGCAACTTTACGCCCCCCACTATCCACATATCACAGCCTTCCGCGAGGAACTGGCCCGTTGGCGCTTCTATTACCTGGAACCCAAATCAATGCGTGCCGATGCGCCATTAAAGGAAGCCCACAGCCTGGGACCATCCGGCGAAGATCTGGCTCCCCTCTTTTACACGCTCAAAAACAGAAATGGCCGGCAATTTGAAGCTGTCAACCGAGCGTTGCGCACATTGATCCCGAATCTTGAGGGCATTGAGGTTCAGCGCACGGATCAAGGCTTTTTGCAGCTTCAAGTTCTTGAAGGGGGCATTCCCTTTTCCGCCAGAGTAATCTCAGAGGGAACACTCCGTGTCCTGGGGCTTCTGGCCATTACCAACCCGTTGTCTCCAACAAGTGTCATCGGCTACGAAGAGCCAGAGAACGGCGTACACCCGCGCCGTTTAAGGATCGTGGCCGAGCTACTCAGCAATGCTGCCAGCACCGGCAAGCAACTGATCATTAACACACATTCGCCCAAGTTTCCTGAGTTCTTTGCTAAAGCTTATGGCCAGAACGCTGTGCTTGTACTTTGTGAAAAAAGAGGGCGGGCAACACACTTTGAGCAATTCGAGCCCCAAGCCGGCGGAATGTTCTTGCCCCAAGAGGTTGAGGCGGCGATGGAAGCCGCTGAAAGAACCACTTTTGCAGAGCGAGTAATGCGGGGAGACTATGGCGGCTGAGATAGTTGTGGGCTATTTTCTGGAGGATATTGCTCACGCTCGGTTTTTGCAGACCTTGGTTGAACGCATGGCAACTGAGCAGAACATACCCAGAATAGCTCTGCGCCATGAACTACGTAACGTTACCGGTGGTGCTGGGACCGCCTTGTCTGAGCTGCGGGCTTTCGTTCGGGACGTCCGGCGAAGTCAGGTCCATACCTTTGACGTGCTCGTAGTTGCCATTGACAGCAATTGCCACAGCCATGTGGAACGGCGCAACCAGATTCAACGTATCATTGAGCAGAGCGGATACCCTGGCTCGGTGGCGTTTGCCATTCCAGACCCGCATATTGAGCGCTGGTATCTGGAAGATGCGAGAGCTTTGCAACAGGCGTTGCAAAGCGATATCCTCCCCCGAGTCCCGGCATATAAATGTGAACGGGGCCTCTACAAGCAGGCGCTTCGCCAGGCTCTCAAGGAGGCCGGAGTTATAACCTTGCTGGGTGGTGCCGAGTACGGCGATGACATTGCCAATGCCATTGATTTATATAAACTGGGCAAGGCAGATGCTGCCTTCAAACATTTTGCCGACAGTTTACGCCAAGCCCTCCAGCCTTTTAAATCGTCTCTGGGGAATTAAAGCGGTTCAAGGAGCAAAAACAAGTTATGCTGGCCAAGGTACTCAGCTGCGCCGTCATCGGCCTGGAAGGGGCCATCGTTGAGGTGGAGGTGGATATATCACGGGGACTGCCCAGCATGACCATCGTCGGCCTTCCAGATGCTGCTGTCCAGGAATCCAGGGAGCGAGTCCGTTCCGCCATCAAGAACTCGGGTCTGGTCTACCCCGGCAGCCGGGTGACGGTGAACCTGGCCCCGGCCGACCTGCGCAAAGAAGGGCCGGCCTACGACTTGCCCATCGCCGTGGGCCTGCTCATTGCCTCGGAACAGATCACAGCCGATGTTTCCTCCTCTCTCTTTGTAGGCGAACTGTCATTGGATGGCACCATCCGTCACATCAACGGCATCCTGCCCATGGCCGGCCTGGCCAGAGAGCGCGGGCTCACAACGATCTACGTACCGATGAGTGATGCGCCGGAGGCAGCGCTGATCGAAGGGCTTGAGGTCATCCCGGTAGACAGCCTGGGTTCTCTGGTAGCTCACCTTCTGGGCTATGTCCTCATCCCCCCTTATCAGGCCGATTTCAACTTTGACTCTGATGACCTGCCCCCCTATGAGACCGACATGAGCGAGATAAAAGGGCAGGAACACGTCAAACGAGCTTTGGAGGTGGCAGCCGCCGGTGGGCACAATGTGCTGATGGTCGGCCCTCCCGGTGCCGGCAAGACCCTCCTGGCTCGTTCCATACCGTCCATCCTCCCTCGCCTGACCATTGACGAAGCTCTGGACATCACCCGCATCTATTCGGTCTGCGACATGCTTCCTCCGGAGACACCGCTCATCGTGCATCGTCCCTTCCGCGCTCCGCATCACACCATCAGCCATGCCGGGCTGGTGGGTGGCGGACGCTGGCCCCGCCCCGGCGAGATTTCCCTGGCACACCGAGGCGTATTATTCCTGGATGAGTTGCCGGAATTCGGCACGCGAGTCCTGGAAGTCATGCGGCAGCCTATGGAGGACAAGATAGTCACCATCAGTCGCGCTCAAGGCACCCTCACCTTCCCTGCCAATTTCATGCTCATCGCGGCCATGAACCCTTGCCCCTGCGGCTATTTTGGGGATCCGGTCAAAGAGTGCACCTGTTCGCTCTCTATGGTCAGCCGCTACCAGAAACGCATCTCTGGGCCGCTGCTGGACCGCATTGACATCCACGTTGAGGTGCCACGGGTGGACTATGACAAGCTGTCCGGCGACCGTCTGGGTGAGCCTTCGGCGGTTATACGGGAGCGGGTGGAGGCGGCGCGGGACATCCAGCGCCGGCGGTTCGCAGGAACGGATCTGGCCTGCAACGCCGACATGGGCCCGGCCGAGGTGCGGCAATACTGTGAGGTAGATCAGGCAGGCAAGAGCCTGCTGCGGGCGGCCATGCAACAACTGGCCATGAGCGCGCGGGCCTATCACCGCATTCTGAAACTGGCCCGCACTATTGCCGATTTGGCCGGTTCGGAGCGCATCGAGACGGCGCACCTGGCCGAGGCCATCCAGTATCGGCCACGGCGGCAGACGTAGGCTCGGATGGCAGAGGAAAGGCTCCAAGATGCAACGTGATGACTTTGGCACGCTTCAGGAGTTTGCTCAATACATCGCTCAACTTGAGGAGCACTACATTGAAAGGCTCTTTCACGCTTTGTACAAAAATGCCGGCAACATTCAGGCCTGGTATAACGAACCCAACAAAGTGCCAGATACCTGGGTCGGTAAGATGGTCATCAGCCCCAAAGAGCCATCTGCACCGTGGGAACAAGTGGGGGAAATCGTCGTTGTCGGTGTGATCAACCGTGAGTTCCACGACTGGTTTCCGGTAGGGTTGCCGATTGGTTCTGAGGTGCGCTTGAGTTCATCCGATGCAGTGATTCACATTGACGTGAAAACGCACAAGGAGGGCGATCCTGACCTTGATCGGACACAAGATGTCCGTCCAGAGCAGATCAGCAGCGACGAGGATGAAAACTATGTACAGGATGCAAAAGGAGCCTTGGGCGATTGCCCGCCCAGGCTACCTCCGTATTACGTGTTTGGCCCCAACCTGTTGAAAGTCACAATCTCAGCCTTCGTT
>JAOZOT010000008.1:18186-29505 GCA_029933115.1 Anaerolineae bacterium
AGCCTTCGTTATCTGTGCTTATCAGTTTGATGAGGCCAATCGTTATCAATACCTGACCCGCTTGCAATTGTTCACCGTACCAAATGGGATTCTGCGAGCAATCTATGACTACACCGACATTTTCCGGGCCGGTAAGGATGGTCGGCAAGGTCATCGTTATCGTGTCAATCTGCCTGCCCTGGCGAATCACGAAGCCTGGCGCTGGCGAGAAATACGCTATCAAGCTCAAGGCTTTGTGGTAACTCGATAGGGCTATGTGACACCTTCTATCACATTGGAGCAAAGTTGAGCTATTTGTTGTTTGTGCTCAGTGACAAGACTTTGCAGTTCAGTGATGCGTTGGCGATGTTCCCTGAACACTGCCCCCAAATGGTGATGGTTTTTAGGCAGGGGGATTTGCAAGTTGCGCAGGTCTTTTTCAGCAATACGTCCCGACATCTCGCCGGTGGAGTATATGGTCATCAATTGCAGGAACTGAGGGGAACGCAGGAGTTCCACTACGTAGTCCCGGTCGTAACCTTCATGCAAACGCAGAACAGAGAACTCGGGGATAGCCAGTGCTCCGTCGAGTTCGGGCGGCACGACGACAATGGCGCCACGGTAGGCTCGCCGTCGGCTGATCAAAATGTCGCCGCCTCGCAAGCGTCTCAGCGAGGTGTAGTTGCTGTCTCGTCCCTTGATGCGCTTGGGGTTGATCGTCAGTGTTTCCGGATCCACGCAACCGGTTTCAATCAAATCAATCTCTTCATCAGGACTGAGGTGCGGATTGACCTTTTCGGTGTAAAACGTGCCTATTTCGGATAGCTTGGCCAATTTGTGTTTAGGATTGTTCTGAAACAGAGCAATAATACGGCGGTGCTCTGGAATATAGAACTTGGCATCAATACGGTCTTGTATTTCGGCAATCGGAACCATATAGCGTGCATCCTGTTGCCGAAACTCTTCAATGGTTTCAGGAAAATCGTTTTCGTCCGTTGGCTGGCCGGTGGAAGTAAACCCAATGTTTTCGACCCGCTTCATGAATATGGAGTATTCGGTGGGCACCTGGGCCAATTTGCGGATGAAAAGCAGGCTACCCCGTACGCTGGTACCTGACGGGATAAATGCCCAATCTGGCAGTTCAATCACAGCTAGAATTTGAGTGTGTCGCTTGATGTATTCGCGCACGCGCTTGAGATTGCGGTTGGTGAAGATGCCTTGAGGGATCACAATGCCCGCTATACCACCGTCGCGCAAAACTTGAATGATGCGTTCGATGAATAACACTTCGCGCGTGACCGAAGCAACATTACCGTGACCATTTTGACCTAACTCAAACTTGGACAAAACCGCCGGGTCTTTCTCATAACCGGCAAAGGGGGGATTAGCAAATACCACGTCCACCGTACCCTCGCCCAATAGAGTGTGGAGTCGTTCATCATCGGCTTGATCGGTTTTGAGGGCGTTTACCGTAAAGATGTGGCTATAGTCCAGGCCGTGCATCAGCAAGTTAAGCCGGGCGACGCGAGCAGTGCGTTCATTTATCTCGGTGCCAATTAGACGCCGACTATATTCTTTGAGCCTTTGATCAATTTCTTGCCGGGATAATCCAGGCTGCGTTTGCATCATCTGTTCCCGCACGATTTTGGCGCACATAATCAGAAAGCCGCCTGACCCACAGGCAGGATCGTACACAACCTGGGATTCGTCAACGCCGACCAATCTGACCATGAACTCGACAATACTGCGATGGGTGAAGAATTGGCCCAACTCTCCCCGAAACGTGTTGCCCACGATATGTTCGTAAATCGTGCCCTTGACATCTGCCCCCTGGACTTGCGAAGTCGTTTCCAACAGGCTATAATTCTGAAGCTGCCGAAATACTTCGTAAATGGCCAGATCATCAGCGTTGATCGTGTCTTCGGAAAAAATGCGGTCGAAACCCGGGGTTTCGTCCGCCTGATCAAATAACCATCGAATTCTTGCCGCAAACTGTTCTGCTGATTCGCGACGTTGAATGGCAGTGCGAGCACCGGCCATAGTCACTTCGTCGTACAGCTTGACAAAAAGCAGTTTGCTAAATTCATCAAAAGCCTGAGCGGGGTCAAGGCCGTGGCGCTCCCAAAGGACATTGTGGCATCGCTGAACAACTTTTTGCAGTTCATATTCGTTGGCGAAGCGGGTAACAGCCATAAGACACCTCCTGGCGTTAATAGCCTCATTGGCTACATTTTAGCCTGAATGGCTAAAATGTCAAATCGAGCGACGATTTCACAAATCTCGGCGGTAGAGAAGATGACACCACAAAGTTTGAAGAAGCAACATTGGCTGGGCGATTTGGGCATCGTCCTCCTGCTGGCCTGCCTCTGCCTCTTCTTCTTCTGGCGCATCATCACACCCAACTTGGCCAACCGTGGTTCCTTCCCCGAGGGAGACTTTGCCGACCAGTTCTACGCTTTCGGGGTCTACGAGGCCCAACGCCTCTTCAGCGGCCAACTGCCCCTCTGGAACCCCTACACCTTCAGCGGCCATCCTTTCCTGGCTGATGTCCAGTCGGCCATCTTCTACCCTCCAAGCCTGCTCACTCTCTTGCTCAGCCGGCCCTGGGGCTTCTCCCTTTTCGCCCTGGAGTTGGAAGCCATCTTCCACTTTTTCCTGGCGGGCCTGTTCACCTATCTTCTAGCCAAGCGCCTCCTCCATGACCGCCGGGCCGCTCTGATCTCGTCCCTGGTCTTCACCTTTGGAGGCTACCTTACTTCGTATCCCAGTCAGCAACTGGCCATCCTGGAGACCGACGTCTGGCTGCCGCTCATCCTGCTCCTCCTGGACATTGGCCTGGAGCAATTTGCTTCGGCTGGATTTGTAATCCGGCCGGCAGACCGCCGGATTTGTAATCCGGCGGGGGCGGAAGTAATTTCACCGCCCGTTAAATTCCCCCTGTTCGCTGTCCCACTCCCCATCGCCTTTGCTGGCCTGAGCTTTGGCCTTGCGCTTTTGGCCGGCCATCCCCAATCGGCCATGTACGTTTTCTACGTCTCGGCCATCTACTTCGCTTTTCGCGCTTGCGCCAACAGGGTGCGGTGGCAGTCAGCGGTGATAGCCTTCGGCCTTTTCACCTTGCTCGGCTTCGGCCTGGCCGCTGCCCAACTCCTGCCCAGTCTGGAATACATGCGCCTCTCTGTGCGGGCGCAGGCCAGTTATAACGAGATGGCAGGCGGTTTCCCCCGCCAGGACCTCATCCAGTTGCTTTTGCCTGGCTCCGTCAGCGTCATGTCGCCCCTGTACGTCGGCATTCTCCCCCTTTTCCTGGCTATCCTGGCTCCTCTACTGTCGGCAAAGAATCCGAGCTTCGCCGATTCGAGAGAGGTGCTCTTCTGGACCTGTCTGGCCCTCGGGGCACTGCTCCTCTCCTTTGGAGGTAACACTTTCGCTTACAGCCTCTTCTATTTGTTTGTGCCTGGCTTCGCCCTCTTCCGCTCCCAGGAGCGGGCCGCCTTCATCTTCAGCTTTTCCCTGGCGCTCCTGGCCGGCTACGGGGTGCGGTTGCTGACCCAGGCCATGTCCAGGCCGGTTAAGGCCCGCTTCTATGGCTTCTACCGTTTCGTGACCTATCTGGTCTGGGGGGCTCTAGGGCTGGCCCTCCTTACTTTCTACGGCTTTGTGGACAACGGACAGGCGGCGGGGAGCACTTTCAGCACTGCCTTGGAGCGCAGTCTCTTGCTAGTGGTCTTCCTTATTTTTAGTCTGGGCCTCCTCCATCTGCGGCTGCGGCGCATCGTCAAAGAGCGGCTTCTGATGAGTCTTTTTGTCGTTCTGATCGTCTTTGACCTCTTCACCGTCAACTGGGATAACAACTTTCAGGAGACACGGCCCGAGGAGCAATACGGCCCTACGATGCTGACTCAGATCTTGCAGAGCGACGGGGGGATCTTTCGCGTCTACAACGAGTGGCGTCTGCCCGGCAATTACGGCTGCGTCTATGGCCTGGAGGACATCTGGGGGGCCAGCCCCCTTTATGTAGGGCGCTACGAGGACCTGGTGTACAAACTGCCCATCGAGCGGGTGTGGCAACTGCTGAACGTAAAATACGTCATCACCTGGCGCAAGGCGTTGGTCCCCAAGACGGAAGTGCTCTACGAGGAGCCCAGGGAGCTGGACACGACCTATTTGCACCGCCTCGACGAATACTGGCCCCGCGCCTACATCGTCCATCAGGTCGAGGTGATTGAGAACGATGACAAGGTTCTGGAGCGACTGAGAGAACCGGAATTCGACCCCCGCCGGGTGGCCATCCTGCCTCACAAGCCTGACCTGCCCCTGCCATCCCAGGTGGAGGGTGAATCTTCGGTCGTGATCCTTGAGCGCCGGCCAGAGCGGATGGTGCTGGAGGCGGACATGGCCGCCAACGGCTTACTGGTCCTGAGTGAGGTCTATTATCCCGGCTGGCGGGCCTACGCCGACGGGGAGGAGGTGCCCATCTACCGGGCCGACCATGTGCTGCGGGCCGTGCCGCTGAAGGCGGGACACCACCGGGTGGAGATGGTCTTCGATCCGCTGTGGCCCAAGGTGGGTTTGGCTGTCTCAGGCATCACCCTGCTCCTGGCAGCAGTCCTGATCGGCGTGACTATCGCCGGAGGCAACGCTCCGGAGTAGCGGAACTTGTTCCGCGCTTGGCCCGTAAATGTGACAACGAATTCGGGAAAAGTTCGCGCCATTCGCCCATTCGTGATTCAAAAGTTGTCTGACGTTTGACAGTTGGTCTCTCCTATGGTATACTTCCCGTGTGGGCCGTTAGCTCAGTCTGGTTAGAGCACCTGCCTTTTAAGCAGGGTGTCGAAGGTTCGAATCCTTCACGGCCCATTGTTGGTCAGGTGCCACCCTAGCTCAATCGGCAGAGCAAGCGCTTCGTAAGCGCTCGGTTATCGGTTCAAATCCGATGGGTGGCTCCACGGAGAGATAGCCCGGTGTGGAGGAGAGATACCCTTATCTTGTGGTTCTCTCTTTTTCTTTTTCCCCACAGGTGGTACGCCTCGGTGAATGGCAAACCCGGAGCTTGTGCTCGAATCGCACCCGTTATTCTATGGCTCGCTTTTGGGCTGAGCGTCACCGGCTGCTCGGACGCCTCCGGTGTTCCGGCGACGGCTACCATGCCGGCCGCCATCCTGACCCCGCCCTGGCCTGTGGCGACGGCTGCATCAGCAGCCACTCCCATTCTGACCGCTACCTGCACTTCCACCCCCACTCTTACCCCAACACCTACGGTGGCTCTCACCCCGTTGGCTGAAAAGGTCTTCCTGGCCCCCATGACTCACGAGTATCAGAAGCTTAACAACTGTGGTCCTGTAGCTCTGGCCATAGCCCTCAGTTACTACGGGGTAGAACGCACTCAATACGACATCGCCCCTCTGGTCAAAGGCTATGACAAGGACAAGAACGTGAGCCCAGAGGAGATGGTGGCTTACCTGACCAAGGTGGGATTGCGGGGCAAAGCCCGCCTCAACGGGGACACGGCGCTCCTCATGGCTCTGGTCTCCAACGGCATCCCGGTCATCGTCGGGCAGTGGCTGGAACGACCCCACGATGGGGTACTGGTGGGGCACTACCGCGTCGTGCGGGGCTACGACCAGGGGGCGAAAGTCATCATTGTCAACGACCCTTACACGGGGCCCAAAGTGCGCTTTTCCTACGCTCTGTTCGACGAGCGCTGGCGACCTTTTAACCGCTGTTACATTCCTGTCTATCTCTCTGAGCAAGAAGCCGTGGTCAGAGCCATTCTGGGAATCGACTGGGAGGATGCAGCCATGTATCAACGGGCGCTGACTGCGGCGCGGCGGGAAGTGGAAGAAATAGGGGACAACTATGCCTGGTTCAACCTGGGAGATGATTACTTGGCGCTGGGGGAGTACAAGCAGGCTGCGGACGCCTACGAACGGGCCCTGGAGATGGGTTTCCCATCCCACTTCCTGTGGTATCATTACGGGCCCTTGGAGGCTTACAACGCCCTGGGGGAGTACCAGAAGGCGTTGTCGCTGAGCGAAAAAGTGTTAGCTCAGGCTCCTGACATTGAGGAGATTCGCTATCAGCGTGGCCTGGCCTACCTGGGTCTGGGGGAAGTGGAGAAGGCTAAAACCGAATTTGAATTGGCAGTGCAGTACAATCCTAATTACGCTATGGCTGTTCAGGCCTTGGCCAGCTTGGAGGAGTAGGACTATCCCCCTTTCTCACCATCGGTGGCTCGCCAGACGTGATACATGCGTTGCAGGGCAGTGAAGTTGGAAAGAATGGCCAGGATCCACAGGGCAATGAGCATCTGGTCGAGAATCAGGCCGACCACCAGCACGAGCGCTCGTTCAAAACGGGTCAGGATACCCCGTTTGCACTCGATGCCAATACCTTCAGCCCGGGCGCGGGCATAGCTGACCATCAGTGAACCGACGATAGTGGCGTAAATCAAAAAGCTCTCCTGCTGGCCGCCGTGTCGGGTGTAATACACTAATAATCCCAGGAAGATGACCGCCTCTGAGAGTCGGTCCACAGTCGAATCCAAAAAGGCTCCAAAACGGCTCTTCTGACCCACCAACCGGGCCAGAGTACCGTCCAGGGCATCGAAAGACCCGGCTATAGCCAGCAATACCCCGCCGACTTGCAGGTGACCGGTGGCCAGTACATAGGCCACTCCCACCGTCAGCACAAAGCCCGTCAACGTTAGAAGATTAGGTGACATCCCTGTCCTACGAATTAGGCGGGCTATGGGCTCCAACAGCCAGCGCGTCCATTTCCTGGCCAAATCAGTTAGCATAGAGTCGTGCCCCTACCTTTCTCTTTCCTCCGGCAACTCATCACGGACCTCGGTCCTTTGCAATTAACTCAAGCTCCAGTCCTCTCCCAACAATTCGGCAAAACGTCGCTGATATGCTCGCACCTTTTCCCGGTCGAGGGAACAGAGGACCTGACGTCCATCCCTCCTGACCTTGACCAGGCCGGCCTTCCTGAGCCCACTCAGGTGCCAGGAGACGAGAGGCTGACTGAGCTTGAGAGCGACGGCCAGCTCCGAGACGCTTAACTCTTCAGTGCTGGCCAGTTGCTTGATGATTCGTAGGCGAGCGATACCGCTCAGGGCTTTGAAGTACCCTCTGAGCTCTCTCAGTTCGCCTCTTGGGCTACCCCATGTGGTCTTCCCCGACATCAGTCTATCCCTTTCTCGATGCCTCTGCACAAGGGTCTTGCGCCGCGAAGCCTGCTGCGCAAGCCTCACAAGCCCAATGCATAAAGAAACATTTATATATTACACCGAAATCGAACCTTTGTCAAGCGACATCACCCTCCCGCAGGTTGCGAACCCTGCGGGAGGGTCACCGGGTGCCCACAAGTGCAACCTGTGCAGTTAAATCCGCTCCCGGTCACATCACCCTCCCGCAGGTTGCGAACCCTGCGGGAGGGGCACCGGGTGCGTCGCACCTCAGATTTTGCACACAGGCCCGCAATTTGCCAAGCAACGTTTTTTGTGTTAAAGTAAGTAAAGGTGATAGTGCTTCATCTTCACTAAAACTCAACCAAATCTCTACTGTTCCTCTACTCAATTTTTCTCCATATATGTTATACTTGGAGAGGAGAAGGTGCCAACGCCCCTTCTCCAGGGAGAAAGGCTAATAATGCTATGGCAGAGAAGATCTTAATCGTTGACGACGATGTTAATGCCTTAAAACTGATTGGCTATACTTTGCATCGAGAGGGCTATGAAATCATCGCTGCCCAGAGTGGCCAGGAGGCCCTGGCTAAGGCTCAGGCAGAGGAGCCTCAACTGGTTATCCTGGACATCATGATGCCCGGTATGGATGGCTATGAGGTCTGCCGTCGTCTGAGAGCCATTCCCCAAACTGCCCAGCTACCGATTATAATGCTTACGGCCAAGAGTCAGGTGGAGGACAAGGTAGCCGGTTTCGAGGCCGGCGCAGACGACTACTTGACCAAACCGGTCATCCCTGCCGAATTGGTAGCACGGGTGAGAGCCTTGCTGCTCCGTTCAACATACGTTGCTCCCGTCAAAGCCAAAAGCATCGCTTTTATCGGGGCCAAAGGCGGCGTGGGAGTGACCACGCTGGCGGTGAATCTGGCTGTCACCCTGGCTCAAATGGACAAAGATGTCATCCTGGTAGATCTGCAGCCCTACTCCGGCGCGGTAGCCCTACAGTTGGGGCTCAACCCCGTTAGCACTATCGCCGATTTGCTGGAAGTAGAGCCGGCGGCGCTCAACCAGAGCATGGTGGAGGATTCTTTGATAACCCACCCAAGCGGTATCAGAGTCCTCCCGGCGGCACAGGGTCCACAGAGCATTCGAGGGGAGTTTACCGCCCCTCATCTGGAGGCTATTCTAAACAACTTGGAGACTATAGCCCAATATATTATCCTGGACATGGGTTCCCAACTGAGTCCTCCCACCCAGCAGGTTCTCAAAAAATGTAGCCAGGTCATCCTGGTCACTGAACCCGACAAAATAGCCCTGACGCTGGCTCAGAGGGCTTTGGACAGCTTGCAGACTTTGAAAGTGAAAGGCGGACGGATCGGCATTGTGGTAGTGAACCGTACCCGTTCGGCTTCAACCCCCACCAGGTCTACGATGGAGTCTACCTTGGGTCGCGAATTGCTGAGCCTTTTCACGCCTGCTCCAGAATTGTTTGCCCAGGCCGCCATAGAGGGTGTGCCGGTCGCCTGGGCTCAGCAAACCGGCTTACAAGCTGATATGTTCAGAGAGCTAGCCCAACGTCTCATTTAATCCTTTGCGGGAGACCTCCCGAAAGCTTCCAGGCGCAACGAGATGGCTGAGCATTTGAAGTGGCGGTTACGTCTGTAAGCGCATCTTTTCAGCTTTCGGGAAGGTCAATACTCAAGGCAGAAAGAGCACAGAAGGAGAGTTACCTTGAAGATTACATCCCTCCATCCCTGGGACGTGTCTCCTGCTGAAGCGGAGGCCATACAGCAGCGTTTGCGGGAAAAAGTGTCCCTGAAAACCGATTTTGCCCAGGTGCGCACTGTGGCCGGGGTTGATGTCAGTGTGAAGGATGACATAGCCAGAGCGGCCGTAGTGGTGCTCGATTATCCCGATTTAACCCCCGTTGACCAAAGCACGGCTGAACAGCCTGTGCAATTCCCCTATATCCCTGGGCTCCTGGCTTTCCGTGAGGGCCCAGTGGTCCTGAAAGCCCTGGAAAAGCTGGCCACAGAGCCTGACCTCTTCATTTTCGATGCTCAGGGTCTGGCTCATCCCCGCCGCATGGGCTTGGCTACTCATATCGGCCTCATCATTGACAGACCCTCTATTGGCTGTGCCAAATCACGCCTTTGTGGCACTCACCACGAGCCAGGCCCCGAAAGAGGCGCTTATACCTACCTTCGCGACGGGAACGAGATCATCGGTGCAGTGCTGAGAAGCCGCAGCAAGGTCCAACCCGTGTACGTCTCTATTGGACACAAGGTAGACCTGGAGACTGCTATCAACTATGTTCTCAACTGCTGTCGGGGTTATCGGCTGCCAGAGACAACACGGTGGGCTCATAAAGTAGCTGGAGGAGAGAAGATCAAAACACAGGGAACCCAGTTGTCGTTTTTCTGATCGTTGTTCTTCCGCAGAGGGGCCTGCGCAGCAGGTTTCGCTGTGCGAGCTTACCGGCCACGGACACTTTCCCCCCTGAATGGGGCTTGCGCAGCAGGCCGGGGGGTGTGGGGGTGCCCCTTCACACATTCCCCCGCTCGGCCTGGATTGCAAATCCAGGCCCACATTTTCCTCCAAGTAGGAGGTCGGCCCATCGGTTCTACTCTCAAGGCCGAGAATGTAGGATTGAGGGGATACCCCTCAAGCTCCCCAGGCTTCGGCGAAAGCCCGCATGCCCATTGCCGCTGATAGATTCTACCGACTCGGACATTAGAAATCTATGTCCGGATATCGGTAACCCCCCGGCAAGGAGGCCGACATGCCAGAGAAAGCCACGGTTATGATAACCAAGGTCCTTCTTCCCAGAAAGCAACCCGGCCTTCTACACCGTCAGCGTCTGGTGAACTTTATCCATGAGCACATAGACCGCAAGCTGATCCTCATCTCCGCCTCGGCCGGCTATGGCAAGACCTCGCTCCTGGTGGACTTTGCCCATGATACTGACCTCCCCGTCTGCTGGTATTCTGTAGATGAGGCCGACCGTGACCCTCGGGTCTTTCTGGAATATCTGGTGGCCGGTGTCCGCCAGCAGTTCCCCGACTTTGGGTCACGCACTGAATCTGCTCTGACCACCATGGCCAAAGCCGACGGTCAGTTGAAGACTTTGGTCAGTGCTCTGGTCAATGACATCCACGACATCCCCGACTATTTCGTGGTGATCATTGACGACTATCACTTCGTGGACGAGAGCCACGAAGTCAACACTCTAGTAGATGACCTCTTACGCTATTTGCCTGAAAATTGCCACCTTATCATCTCCAGTCGGACGCTCCCTCATTTGACCTTCAGTCGGCTGATCGCCCGCCAGGAGAGCGTTGGATTGGGCACCGCCGAGCTCAGATTCACCGCCGCAGAAATCCAGACCCTTTTGAAACAGGCTTATAATCTGGATATACCGGCCGACCAGGCAGAAGAGTTGGCCCGCGAGTCGGAGGGTTGGATCACCGGCATCCTCCTGACCACCCATACTATATGGCCGGGGTTGGTCCGTAGCATGGTGCAGGCCCGGGGAGCCGGCGGGCAGATGTACGATTACCTGGCCGACAATGTCTTTGAACAGCAACCACCCGAAATCCAGCGGTTTTTGAAAGATTCGTCCATTCTGAGGGAGATGAGCCCCGCTCTCTGCGATGCCCTCCTGGGTTCTGACTCCTCCCTGGAGATGCTGAGGCTCATCGAAAAGCGCAATCTGTTTATCTCCAGGCTCGAAGGGGACGAGACCTGGTATCGTTATCACCATCTCTTCCAAAAGTTCCTCCAGGAGAAACTGCGGCTGGAAGAGCCGCAGAGATTCAACGCCCTGCACTGCCGGGCGGCCGAGGTGCTCCAAAGGATGGGCAACCATGAAGAAGCCATTCGGCACTACATGGAGGCTGGGGCCTACACCGAGGCGGCCGAGGCGATTCAGCAGGTAGCCGAGGCGACTTTCAAAGCCGGGCGGTGGGAGACCTTGGCCGGCTGGATTGATTCCCTGCCGGACGAGGTAGTACACTCTAATCCAGAGTTGCCCTGGTTCCGGGCCAGAGTGTACACCGAGGTGGGTCAGTTGAGTCAGGCCCTGGCCTCGTTTGACCTGGCCCGCACCGGCTTCCAGAGGCAGGGTGACAAAGCTGGCGTGAGCCGCGTCCTGG
>JAOZOT010000113.1 GCA_029933115.1 Anaerolineae bacterium
CACGCTGTAAGTTGGCGCACTGCATCTTGAACAGAGTATACCACACCCTTGGGGGGAGGTCAACAGAAGCTAACCCGCTTCCTCCAACGCCTGCCTGATTCGGCCCAATCGCTTTTCTCTGTCTTTGACAAAGCGCTCGATGCCCTTCAGCAGCCAATCGGGGGAGAGGTGAGCTTCTTCCACGACCTCTTCCACCGTGCCGCCCGTCCGCCAGCGGTTGTCCCAGTCGGCCGAGAGGGAATATTCCTCAGCAATTTTGTTGTGCAGCCAGGGGTGCATCAGCCAGCGCGCCTGGGTGGTGATGCACATGGAATCAAGCCAATCGGCCGGGGAGAGGATGCGCTCCTGGTATGCCTTGGGCTGGAGACGGAAGAGCTCCGGGCTGATGGCCGCCACGATTTTGACGTTGGGGCCGGACCTGTCCAGTTCTGGCAGAATTTTGACCACGTTGGCCATGGCGCTGGTGCCCTGCACGATCAAGGTCCCCATCCGTTTCTGGCCTGGCTTGTAGTCGCGTACCAGGTAGGCCCCTTTGGCCGCCTCGAAGTGAGAGGCCATACCCACCGCCTGGCGGTCGGGCACCTCGATGGCCGGGCGGGTCAGGTGCAGAGCGATGATGGGCACGTCTTGTTTCAGGGCCGCGCCCAGCACCACAGGCACCTCATTGTGCTCCCAGGGATGCAGGTTGATGATCTGCCTTTCGGGGAAGCACTGGGTGACTCCCGGTGAGAAAATGCCAAAGTGGGTGCGGGAGTCGTCGGCCGTCTCCGGGCCGGAGTGACCGGCCACCCAGATGACCTTGCCCATCTTGAGTTGACAGTCCTGGGCCATCTGGCTGAAAAGGCGGAAAAGGCCGTACTTGAGGTAGACGAAGGAGCCGTAGGTGGAACAGGCTCCATAGAAGCCGTTGAATTCGGCCTCGGGGTCCTCGGCAAAGTTGACCGAGGCCATGCCCACCAGGATGCCCGCGTTGGCGAACTCGGTGATCTCCTGGGGCAGAAGCACCCCCTCTGGACTGCCGTAGCGTTCGTACCAGCCGTAGCCGGGAAAGTCGCCCCAGGGCTTGGCAAAGCCGGAGATCATAGTCGAGTCGGCCAGGTCGGCCGAGCAGACGATGAACAGGGGTCGCCCATAGTGCTCGTGGCCGAAGGCGTTGACCCAGCCGCCCCACTTGGCCAGGGCAGCACGGTTGGCGACCTTGGTCCCAGGAGCCGCGTACATCTCTGGCGGATAGTGCTCAAAGTCGTAGAGCCGTTCGTCTTTGAAGGGATTCTTCCCGCCCAGTTTGAAGGTGGGAATTTCCTGCGGTATCGAGTCGCCCAGGGCCACCAAGGTGTCGGCGATGTAGTCAATTAGCTCCTGGTCGCGATGCAGCACGTCAATGACCGCTTCCAGGTTGGCCCTGAACTGAGCTTGCAGGGCCTGCGGGTCAGAAGGGGCCGGCCGGCCAAAACCCTCAAATTGCACGCCGTACTTTTGGGCGAAAGGCTCCTTGGTTTTCCAGAACTTTTCGTCGTTCAGCTTGTGGGGGCTGCCGTGGGACTTGTTGTCGTATTTGAGGTACTCCCGCCCTTTGCGCGTCTTGACCCAGGTGATACTGGGCGCCCTGTCGGGGTTGGGGGTGTAGACCATCTCCAGAATGGCTCGTGTGACCGAGCCCCAGTCGTGACCCTGTTCGGCGCTGAAGACCCGCCAGCCGTAAGGGGCGAACCACTCGGTAGGGGTGCCGTGGACTACGGTGCTCAGCGGGTGGTCGTCAATGCCAAAGTCGTTCCAGTCCACGATGTAGTAGAGGTTGTCCAGCCCCAGGCCCCAGGCCGAGTTCTTGGCCTCGTGTGCGCCGCCGGGGGTCAATCCGGCATCGCCTTCAAAGGCAAAGACCTTGACCTCACCGGCACCGGCTCTCTTGAGGGCAAATGCTTCTCCCACGGCCGGAGGCGAACCGTGGCCCGAGGGGCCGGTGTTGAATTTCAGAAACAGGGTCTTACCCTCCATCTCGGCGTGGCCGGAGAGCCCTTTGTTGTGCCGGAACCCCAGCAGGTCTTCCCAGTAGAGAGCCCGTTCCTCGGGATTGGGAATGAGGTACTTGTCATCTCCCGTCTGCCGGTACTTTACCCGCAGGGCCTCGTTGAGCACGGCCAGAGCAGCGTAGACGAGGGGGATGGTGTGGCCGGCGATCAGGATGAAGCGGTCGCCGAACCGCTTTTCGGGGTGGCGGATGTCCCACCTCATCACCCCGCTGAGCAGGGTGACCACCAGGGCGTGGACCTTGGACCGTGAGCCGCCGGGGTGGCCGCTCTGACGGTAGTTGAGCATGATGTCAATGAGTTGGTCAATCATGTCCTTGATCTTCTCCCACTTAGGGAAATGGGGGGCCAGTTCAAGGTATTTTGCTGTGATCTCTTTGTCGGCTGTCATAGCTGTTGGATGCTCCTTTCTTGAGTGTGTGCGGTTAACCGCTTGCCCTATCCTAATTCTCCGTGTTTTCAGGCTCGGTTTCAAGTTCATCCGAGATGGGTGTCAGAAAGAGCGTGGCTCTGCAATTCACTAAGGGAAGGTTATCGCCGGAACGCTCGTTTTCACGCTCCATCTCAATAATGCGATTCTTAATAGTAGCCAACTCGTCTTTTATAAGCCTGAATTGATCTGGCGTTAGTCTTGTACTCAGAGTGTAGTGGAACCCTATACCCAGACCTTCGTGTACCTTAAGGCGGGAAATCCCTTCTCGAGATGTGTCCAGCAGGTTAGCTATAAATTTGACTGCCGCCTTAAAAGAGCGGAGTGTGACCTCATTAGGTACTAGATCTTTGGGTATCAGTCTGGAAGAATCCAGGTAGTGAGCAACCATCTGATAATACTTTTCTGTGATGCCGTGCGAGCTTCCTTCCCCATAAAACCTCACCAGCCCTACTTTTTTCAAGATTTTCAGATGATAGTGCGCCCGCGCTCGTGAAATTCCCAAGGCCCGGGCTAGCTGAGCTCCTGTCTTGGGTTCTGCCATCATGAAGTACATACGAAATCGTATTGGGTCTGCAATGGCCTCCAGTTGCTCAATGTTTTCCAGGTAGTAGATATCTTGTATGGTGTGCCTTGCACTTTTTTGGCCTGTTTCATTGTTGCGTTCCATAGTTCACTCCGCTTCCTGGCCCTGCAAGCCGAATCGCCAAGCTTTACTCTCAAAAGCTGCCGGTCTGCCAGGCGTCAATGGCTCACCTGGCATCTATTTGGGCCAGTACAAGTCCAGAGTGACTCCTGCCGTCGCTACATTTTGTTGAGGCACATAGCCCATTGCGGACAAGATCCGTGATCTATCGAGTCTGACCTGATTGTATCCTAAAGTGGGCCGGTGGTAAGTCATCACAGATCAGATCACTTTGAATCCCCGCCCACTATGAGCAGGGGCTGCGGTCTACTGAGAGTTGTCGCTTCCTGCGGTGGGAGCCCTTACCACAGAGTCACGATGGGCAAATCTCGCATCGTGACCAGTCCTGGTGCAGCTTCTTTCACGCGGCGGATGGCGTTGACGGCGATGGCTGTCGTAGCAGTGTCGCCGTTGGTGCCCTTGAGTTTGACTTCCAGGTTCGGCCTGCCGGTGATCTTGATGGTGTCTCCCTCATCTTTCGCTTCCAGCGCGGCGATGAAGGTGAGGTTCATGAATTCGCTCTCGTCGGTATAGCCACGGGCTACTTGTTTGAGGCCGCTCACCTGACCGGGCTGCACTTCAAAGTGCTCGGTCTTGATGAGCCGGTCGGCCACTATCGGTTCGATGCTCGCCTCGTAGCGGGCCAGCTTTTTGCCCAGCGTGTGGAAGACCATACCCATAGATTCGGGCAGGCCCACATGGCCCATGCGGCCGGCGGCCATCCTGGCCCTGAAGTCGTCCACCGTCATGCCAGAGCCGATCTTGGCCTGAAACGGGCCGCGCCGGGTGGAGGCGTTGATGACCCGCGTCACCTCAATGCGATCCACCTGCTGGCAGATGGCCGTCAGGTGCAGGGGCAGCGAGTCCATGAGAAAACCGGGGTTGACGCCGGTGGCCAGCACGGTTTTGCCGGCTCGTCTGGCTGCAGCGTCAATCTCGGCGGCCTCTTTGGGGTGGGCTAGCCAGGGGAAGGAGAGTTCCTCAGCGGTGGAGACGATGTCCAGCCCTGCTTCCAGGATTTCGATAATCTGATCCTTGAACAGATCGAAGTAGGAGCTAGTGGTGTGCAGCACTACGTCGGCCTCGGTTTGGGCCAGGGCTTGGGCCAATTTTTCGACCACAGCAAAGCCCAGGGGACGGTCCAGGCCGATGACCTGGCCTACATCTCTGCCGACCTTGGCCGGGTCAATGTCCACCCCGCCGACCAGTTCCAGCCCGGCGCGCTCCACCACGTGGCGTGCTGCGGCGCTGCCGATGGGGCCGAGCCCGTACTGAATCACTCGAACTGTGTTTGACATGATTGACGAATCCTCCGCAGTATTATCAGGTTTTGCTGTCGCTCGGCCTGGACCTGGCAATCCAGGCTTGAGCATAGTCTCAGTAGATTGCAATAGCTTGAAGCAGATCGTAACCGGAGTCAAAGAGCCGGATCGGGGTAGGCCAAAGGCAGTGTCTTCTGAGGATAGCCGCAGGCATTGCCTGCGGCTATCCCTGAGCCCACAGTGTTTGACGATCCCGCCCTCGCCCGGTAGCCCGACCGTAGTGTGAGGGGGGCGAAGGCGCAGATCTCAACCGTGTATCGGCCGAGCTTTGTTGGGGCTTTGGAAAAGCCCGACTTACTAGTCAAATAGATTTGGCGCGTTAAATCTATTGTAGCATCACCAACGCACTTTGTCAAATCGCGATGGGGAGGCCAGGACTTGGTCGAGGTAAGGTGTGTCGCACCTGTGATCGCCACTCTGAGAGGGGCTTGGCAGCCTCCACAACTCTTGCTCGTAGTGGGCGTTTCAGCGCCTCAAAAACGCACTGAAGTGCGCACTACGAACTTCAATTGCGGTCTACTGAGGCTTGACTTAAGCGCCTTTCTGTAGTAATCTTGAGACAGCATACGCTTGGAGGTGGCCGTGGAAGAGCTTTCGGTCGCGAGCATCGAAAAGGGACTGACGACGGCTTTCATGGGGCGTAGAATTATCTATTACCGCTCTGTCGGCTCGACCAACGATGTGGCCAGGGAGTTGGCTGTTCAGGGCGCACCCGAGGGGACGCTGGTCATCGCCGACGAACAGACGGCGGGCAAGGGGCGATTGGGACGCCGCTGGCTGGCTCCACCTGGCACAAGCCTGCTGATGTCACTGTTGTTCCGCCCCCATTTTCTGGCGCCTCGGCAGGCCCAACGCCTGACTATGATCTGCTCCCTGGCCGTAGTTGAGGCCATAGAAGCAGTGACCGACCTCGCAGCGGCTATCAAATGGCCCAACGACATCGTAGTGCGGAACAGAAAGGCAGGGGGGATTCTGACCGAGTTGGGAATCGCCGGTGAACGTCTGGACTACGCCGTTGTGGGCTTGGGGTTGAACGTTAACCTGGACTGGGGGGCGTTGGAAGCGATGGGGGAGTTGGTGGCTGCGGCCACCAGCCTGTCTCAGGAGTTGGGGCGAGAGGTGTCGCGGCCGGCGCTGCTGTGGAGGATATTGGAAAATGTGGAGAGTCGCTACCGACGCCTGAGGGCAGGAGAGTTGCCTCACGGCGAGTGGGCCTCTCGTTTGATAACTCTACATAATCATGTGACAGTAGATACTCCCCAGGGGACGGTGGAGGGTTGGGCCGAGGGTGTGGACGCCGACGGGGCTCTCATCCTGCGTCTCTATGACGGTAAGCGTCAGCGGGTTCTGGCCGGTGACGTGACGCTGCGCAAAAGGTAAGAGCAGTGGCACAATCGAGTCAGGTGCGACGCACTTTGCAGATGCATCGCGCCTTGACTTTTGCAGGATTTCGCGCTATGCTATGAGAAGCTCAGGAAGGAGGTCACGGTCATGGAGGGATTGAACATCAGGCATTGGCTGATTCTTTCGATTTTGCTCTTCCTCAACGTCACGATTTTGGGCTGCCTCTTTCTGATGGTTGCCGGGAAGGTGGTGCCGTAGTCAATCAGCCCGCGCCAGGCAGTGTCCTGAAAACTCGAATACCTGGGCTCTTCCGTCGGCTTGGCTTCGGGGGCGCTGTGGCGAACCTGCGACAATACAAAAGCGTCTACACAGTAGGCGCTTGTTGTCTATATCTCCTCCTGCACCTTGGCCGACGCTAGATGCTTCCCTCGCAGCCCCTCGATGCGCACCTCGGTGACGATTCGCTCAGCTTCGGCCAGTTGCGCTGCTGCCCGTTCCACGTCCCGCTTCACCCAGCCGAAGAGGCGAGCGGCTTGGTCCACGGTGGCAGCGATGACGTTGTCCAGGTAGGTCGCCAGCAACGTGCGCCGTGCTTGGTCGCCGCTGATAGGTCGTGCCTGTTCGGGCAGGTCCGGGTACCAGCGGGAGACAATCTCATAGATGAAGGCGTAACGCCAGGCCCCGGCGCGAGCGATACCGACGGGCAATATTTTCAGGTCGGCCTGCAATTCGGTCAGCGCCCGCTGAAAGGCCGCCGTGCGGCTCTGGCCCGTCAGCCGGGCCAGCCGCCGCAACTCGATCACATGCTGCGGCCCGTGTTCCAACAAGGCTTCGTAGATCAGCTTGGCCTCGTGGCTGAGGCGACCGTCGCGATACTGGCGCAAGTAGTCGTCGGGGTCGCCGTAGTTCTCGGAGAGAGCATAGAAGAATGGGAGCAACTCCAGCGACACCAGAGTGGCCTTCTTGCGCAGCAGCTTGCCGTAGTACCACCGGCGTTTGTCGAGGGAGGTGTCCTTCCAGCCCCAGGTTTTCTGGATGTGAGGGTCGTGGTGTTCGTTGGGGACCGGTTTGACCCGGCCACAGACGGCATCCCACAGGCTGGGCAGTTCTACGCCTTTGATGGGAAAGAGGAAGCAGAAGCCCACGTCGTCCACGAAGGCGAGGGCGTCGTCCACTGTTTGCAGAGCCAGTTCTGGGCGACGGCGGTAGCGGCGCTCGCGCCAGTCTTCGATCTGAGTTAAAGTCAGGGAGAGAGTCTTTTCCATCGTCTTTCAAAGTTTACCACAACTTGCCCCAAAAGGGTAGTTCTGCGTTGCTCGCAATGCGGTTTTTAGAGTGTTGAAGGCTTGCCTATGGTGACACATCGGGTGGATTTCGAGCCTGTTGGTCGGCGTTACGCTTGCCCCAGAGGCACAACTCTCCTCGAGGCCGCCCGCCGGGCGGGGGTGGGCATCGTCTCTGTATGCGGCGGGCGGGGCACTTGTGGCCACTGCCGCGTGCGGATCCTCGATGGCCTGGCGCCCCCTCCCACAGGTCCCGAGGGTGAGGTCTTCTCGGCGGAGGAGTTGGCCGCCGGCTACCGCCTGGCCTGTCAGGTCGAGGTGTTGAGCGACCTGCGGGTCCACGTTCCGCCGACCTCGCTGACCACCCCCCAACGGATTCAGGTGGAGGGCCGGGAACTGGCCGTGCCCCTTCAGCCTGCGGTGCGGTGCTACAAAGTGGCGCTGCCACCGCGGGCCCCGCAGGACCTCCGTCCCGAGCTCACCCGTCTGCGCGACGTTCTGGCCAGAGAGTACGGCCTGGAGAGGCTGGCTGTTGACTGCCGGCTGCTGCCCCGTATCCCTCTCCGCCTGCAGGAGTGGGATGGGGTGGCCAACGCGGTGGTGCGCGGTGGTGAGTTGATTGACCTGCTGCCCGAGGGGCGGGCTCCCCTGGGCCTGGCTGTGGACCTGGGGACGACCAAGATCGCCGCCCACCTGGTTGACCTGACGACGGGGGAGACCCTGGAGGCCGGGGGAGTGATGAACCCCCAGATTGCCTACGGCGAGGACGTGATAGCCCGCATCGCCCACGCTATGGAAGGGGAGGAGCAGGCGGAGGAATTGCGGCAGGCCGCCGTCGGAGCGGTGAACGACCTGGCCGGTGAGCTTTGCGCCCTGGTTGGGCGTGCCCGCCGGGAAATCGCCGAAGCGGTCGTGGTCGGCAACACGGCCATGCATCACCTCTTCCTGGGTCTGCCGGTGAGGCAACTGGGGTTGGCCCCCTACCTGGCCGCTGTCATTGATCCCCTGGACCTCAAAGCGCGGGACGTGGGCCTGGAGATTGCCCCCGGTGGATACGCGCATCTGTTGCCCAATATCGCCGGCTTTGTGGGCGCCGACCACGTGGCCATGCTTCTCTCGACGGGCATCTACCGGGCCGAGGAAACGGTCGTCGGCCTGGACATCGGCACCAACACCGAGGTGGTCCTGCGGGCCGGGGGGCGGCTCATTGCCTGCTCCACCGCCTCGGGGCCGGCCTTTGAGGGAGCTCACATCCGCGATGGGATGCGGGCTGCGCCAGGGGCCATCGAGCGCCTGCGCATCACCGATACCAATGTAGAGTACCAAACCATTGACGACGCCCCGCCGGTGGGATTATGTGGCTCAGGCATCTTGGACGCCGTGGCCCAGTTGCTCAAGGCGGGGGTGCTGGACGAGCGGGGGAGCATGGGGGAGCACCCCCGGGTGCGGCAAGGGAAGGACGGGCCAGAGTTCGTCCTGGTGGCTCAAGGGGAGGGCGGTGATGGCCGGGAGGTGGTCATCACCCGCGCCGATGTGGGAGAGATCCAACTGGCCAAAGGGGCCATGCGCGCCGGGGTCAACATCCTGCTGGACGAGGCGGGGCTCTCGGCCGAGGACGTGGACAAGATCGTCATCGCCGGGGCCTTTGGCACTTACGTTGACGTGGACAGCGCCGTGACGGTGGGCATGGTCCCGCCGCTGCCACTTTCGCGGTTCGTCCAGGTGGGCAACGCCGCAGCCATAGGGGCCAAGCTGGCTCTGATCTCGACAGAACAGCGGGCACTGGCCGAGGAAATCGCCCGCCAGGTGGAGTACATCGAGCTAACCAACGACCCTCGTTTCGTGGGCCAGTTTACCGAGGCGATGTTTTTGAGGTGAAAGGGAGGCGCGGATGATGGCGCCTGCCTAGTCAAGGCGAAGGGGTGGGCGTCGGTGAGACAAGAGCGTCGGTCTCTTCCCACCTTGCCTTGTCCGGCCGGACGACCAGAAAATCGCCGTCTTCCGAACCGAGGAAGAGGTCATGGGTGCCATCGTGGTCAGGTGAGACGGCCAAAACGCGGAAGTAGGTGCCAGAGTCCCGCTCACCGATACGTTCGTCCTGCAATCTCTGCCAGGTGGTGCCGCCGTCGGTGGAGCGGTAGAGGGCGTCGCCGCCCAGGGCATAGACTGTGGCATCCTGGGCGAAAGCGGGCGACGGGGCAACGTCTTGTATCCCGGCCCACCATTCGGCAGGAGGTTCACGGAAGACAGAAAGAGTCTCCCAGGTCACTCCTCCATCGGTGGAACGGGCTATCCCTTTGCCGTACTCGGCGATTTGGAATTGGATGGGCTCCTCCGGCAGAGGCAACAAGTCCTTTGGCTGAGGCAGCTTATCAGCTCCTTGGGGTGGCTTCTGAGCTATCAGCGTCCAGTGCTCCCCTCCATCGGTGGAGCGGAAGAGGGATTGCCCGTCCAGTTCCCGCTGAGTGAGGTTGCTGTAATAGGTGTAGGCCAGCACAGTGCTATCTGTGGCATAGTCTGGAGAGACGA
>JAOZOT010000582.1 GCA_029933115.1 Anaerolineae bacterium
CTCCCATCAGCCTCTACGCCGTTCATCGGCAGCGATGTCGTCAGTTGGGCTGCTGAGACGCTGAGGGCACTGAGTGTGCCGACCGGTCTGCGCTCACTCAGTGCCCCTCGGCGTCAGTCAGTGGTTCAGTAGTTTTTCAGGATGATGGGCAGGTAGACTTTGCCACTGCCTCCACCGCCGAACCAGAAGCCGCCGGTGAGGGTGTAGCCCCCGCCACTGAGGGGGGAAGCGGCGTCTGGCTGGCCGGCCGTGCCCATCAGGGTATAGCCGCCGCCGCTGACGGTGCCCCCGCCGCCGTCCACCGTCCACCAACTCAGGTCGTAATTGCCGCCGGATTGGGCCAGGGCACGCCTGACAAAGCTCGTACCTGGCAGGGTGATACTCAGCAGCAACAAGGCGGCTAGGGCCAGTGCGGTTAGCCTTCGTGTGTTCATAGCGATTCCTCCTCAGGTTCACCAGACCTGTCAGGTCTGGGGGCATCACTGCAAGATGACCAGCATCTTAATCACACCGGTGCTTTCCTCCAACCCTTCCAGAGCCTTGCCGATGACCGTGCCGATTGGCGGATTGAAGTCGGCTTTCATGGCGTGGCCAGGCGTGCCGGAAGCGACTAACAGGTCGCCAGGGCGGATGGGGCCGTTCTCGGTGCTGACCTTGACCGAGACTATCCCCACCACGGCCAGAGGTACATAGTCCGCTTTACCTCGGTGCTGTCCCCCACCGAGGTAACCGGGCTGGCTGGAATAGACGCCTACCACGTTGGCCTGATAAGGCTTGTTGCTGCGGGCCAACCGTCCATCGAGGCCGATGGCTAGCACGTCCCCTGGCTCCAAGCCGTCGCTGGCGGGCAACATCTCGGCAAAGTCGGCGGGCTGATTCTGAACGATGCAAGTACCAGGTTCAGGGTTGCTACCAGTACCCTGGCCGCAGTGATAAGCACCATCGGCGTAGACATCGCCTGCGTTGGTCACCTTAAACTCCAGATCACCGCTACTATAGCCCCGGTAGATGTCACCGTTGCCGCGGCTGGTTGCCCAGACTGCTACCGCGCTACCAGAGGTGTTGCTGGCGTAGCCGTAGACCCCGGCGCTGCCGCTGTCTGCACTCTTGGTTTCCCCTTGCACACCGTTGGTCCAGCCTGAGGACGCGTTTGCCAGGCCATAGACGCCGCTGGCATTAGCCGCTGTACTTGCGACCTCTCCGTACACGCCGTAACTGATGGTGTCGGTGACTGTAGCGACGCCCACCGTGCCGGTGGTGGGGGCCGTGCCGTAGACGCCATACCCGGCAGCGCTGATACTTTCTCCGTACACACCGTAGGTAGTACCGGTGGTGGTGATGGACAGACCGCACACGCCATACCCATCGGCACTGTTGTTCAGCCCGACCACACCCTTGTTGGCAAGATCGTCAGCAATGCCCAACACGCCAGCATCCCCATAAGTACTCTGTCCTACTACACCGTACCCGAATGCGCTGTAGCCCCATATCCCTGACCCAAGACCTTCATTATCAACTATAAGGATGGGACCCGCGTCTGTCTGGCTGATGACCGCTCCTGGCCGCAGGCTGTGGGCATAGGGAGCGGCGTTGAGGGCCACCCGCGGGCTGAGGGCGTTGTAGCTGCTGTCGCCGCTGCACTGCACTGCTATCTGCAGCCAGCGGGCGTCGCCGGTGAAGGCGCTGCTACCAAAGTCCAGGTCGGGCACGGTGAAATAACCATCGCTCACGGAGACCCCCGTCTTGGTCTGAGTCATGATCGGGGTGCTGCCGATGGCGACGTTGTACAGCGTGAATTGAAAGTTACAAGTGTCACTGACGGAGCTGCCGCTCTTGAGCAGCCGGCCCTGGTAGGTGAAGGCCGTGCCTACAGCGCTCTGGGCGCTGATGCCGCCGTCGCCCGGCCCCTGGGCAAAGGCCATCTGGGGCAACCGGCCCCACAGCCACAACAGAGCAACCACCCCGGCCAGGGCCAGGGCCAGGCTGACACTCAAAGTTGCAAGTTTGAGCGAATGTTTGTTGGACATGATTTTCCTCCTTTTTTTCTTCTTTGCCAAGATTGGGCTTGTGCAGCATTCTCCTCGTCCTTCACCGGGCAGGAGAGCGGCCCGCCGGTTCTGCTTTCAGGGTCGGGAGAGTGGGGTTGAGGGGATACCACTCCTCAGGCTCCCCAATCTTCGCTGCGCAAGCCCAAATTCCCGGCGTGCCGTTCCACGAAGCGAAGCAATTCGGCGACCGTCTGAAAATAGCAACTGTCGCCTGAGGCGGCGTGCTGGGTCCAGCCACGCCAGACAGGCCCGCTGTCTCCTTCCTCCCACCAAATGCGGAAGACAAAAGAGGCCGTGCGGCGGGCCGTTTCACGCTGCAGGTGCATAGTCACTCTCCCCAATGGATTATAAAATTGCCTACTTTGGAAGGGACAAGTCAGCATGTAAACGTGGGTAGGTGATCGAGTGGGACATACTCCCACACAGA
>JAOZOT010000114.1 GCA_029933115.1 Anaerolineae bacterium
GCCGCCAGATCGCACACGCACAACTCGGCGTGGGACAACGCCGAGATAATGCGCACCCGGGTTGGGTCGCTGAGGGCTTTGAAGGTTTCGGCCAGCCGGGTGGCGGCCAGGCCATCCACCAGGCGCGCAGACGCCTCCCGCACCCGATCCTCGTCAATGAAAGTTACCTCACAGCGTTCTTCCCTACTCATCGGCTCGCCCCATCAAACAGACCTATTATATGATTATATGCTCACACATTGCAGGAATTATATCACATCCTTTGGATTTTGTCAATCGCAAGAGTCAGGCGTGTAAGTGCTGCTCCACTGACTCCTCCCGTCCTTTCTGCGTTTGCAAGATGAGGAGGATGGTTGAAGGGCTACTGCCGGTGTTCCGCCAACGGTGAGGGAGGTGAGCCTCAAAGATCAGGCTATCGCCCGCATCCAGCAGATACTTGTCGTCCCTGACCTCGTATTCGATCTCCCCCTCAAGACAGAAGACGAACTCGTGTCCCAGATGGACCATGGGCTCGCCCCCACTGTCAGCCCCTGGTTGCAGGGTCACCAGCAACGGTTCCATGGTCTGGTCACGCAGGCCCGAGCCCAGGTTTTCCATGATCACACTGTCGCTTCTGGTTCGGGCGCGGCGGTCAGCTTTGACAAAGACTACATCCCGCTGTTCCTCCTCTTCAAAGAAGAAGGTCATGCTCACGCCGAGGGCTGTGGCCAGCCGATGTAAGGTAGCCACGCTGGGAGATGTCTTTCCCCGTTCCACCAGGCTGATGGTGTTCACCGAGAGGCCACACAATCCGGCCAGCGTCCGGAGCGATAGCCCCCTTCGCTTGCGCAGTGCTCTCAACTTGGGTCCAATAGCGGGCGGTGAGCTCTCGTCCATTGTGTCCCTCCCCATAGCTATGCACCTCCTCATTGCCCTGCACTGTCTCTGCTAGACGGCTTCTATTCCTGTCCTGAGCCCTTCGACTCTGCTCAGGATAAACTCCGCCGAAGGGATGATTTCACATTATATTAACACAATTAGTGGAAAATTTCAAGCGAAACACACAAAATACTTGACAAAATAACCCATTCCGTGTTATACTCTATCGGTAGTCACGAGGCCGGTCATGCAGGTAGTTCAAAGTCCGTTGATTGGCGTGGCTTCGATTAAGAATCTATCCGAAAAATCAAGACGGACGACAGTCCGCCACTGGACTGTCATCCGGCGGGAGCACCATCACTCTTCGGATAAGCTCTAGGAAAGGGGGTGGTCGGACGAGTAAAATCCCGTTTAATTCTTGTGCCTGTTGTAATGCTCTATTATCAGTAGGAGGAAAAGATGTTTAAGCCAAGCAAATGGGCTGTGGTGCTGGTCGCCCTGGTCACTGTGGCGATGCTGTTACCAGCCTGCGGCCCAAAAGCTCCAAAGGTGGAGGACGAGTGGGGAGTAGTGGTCATCAAGCCGGGCGAGAAGGTGCGACTCGGCGCGGCTATGGCCCTCTCAGGAGACCTGGCTGTCCTGGGTGAGGACATCAAATACGGGATAGACTTGATCCTGGAAGACATTCCCGACATCAAAGGCTTCCCGGTAGAGATTGTCTATGAGGACGACATGTGCACCGGCGAGGGCGGCACGGCTGTAGGCAACAAGTTCGCCGCGGACCCCACCATCCTGGCCGTAGTGGGCCACATGTGAACTATGCCCAGTGTCCCGTGTAAGGACATATACTTGAAAGCAGGCATCCCTATGGTTTCGCCTTCTGCTACAGCGGCCCAGCTCACCGACGATTGCGGCCCAATCTTCAACCGGGTGGCCTTCAACGACAACAAGCAGGGCGAAGAAGCAGTCAATTACATCTACGACGTAATGGGCATCAGGAAGATTGCCGTCATGCACGACACCACCACCTACGGCAAGGCCCTGGCCGATTACGTCAATGAGCACTGGCCAGAGAAGGGGGGCACAGTCACCGGCTATGAGGGAATTACCCCAGGCGACACTGATTTTCGGGCGGTGCTCACCAAGATCGCCGCCGGCGAGCCAGAGTTGATCTACTTCGGCGGCTTCTTCACCGAGGCAGCCTACATTGCCCAGCAGAAGAATGAGGTGGGCCTGAAAGACACCATCCTTTTCAGCGACGACGGTACCATGTCAGACTCCTTCATCGAAGCCGCCGGTGAGGCCGCGGAAGGCACCTACGCTACTTCAATCGCCACTGAAGAAACCGAGAAGCTGAAAGAGTTCAAGGTACGCTTTAAGGAGAAGTACGGCGTAGAGGTTGGCGAGCTGGGGCCCTTCGCCCCTAACGGCTATGATGCAGCAGCCGTCATCCTCCACGCCCTTGACAAGGTCGCGATAAAGGGCGACGATGGTAACCTGTACGTAGGTCGCAAGGCCCTGGCCGACGCCATACGCCAGACCAAAGACCTGGAACTCTTGACCGGCAGCATCACCTGCGATGAATGTGGAGACTGCGCCGCAGCGCAACCTCAGTTCAACGTGGTCAAAGACGGGAAATGGGTTGCCATTGAGCACTAGCCGCCGTCGAAAAGTAAAGCTTAGAAGACAGGCGATGAGGCAGGTTGGCGCTTGCCTCATCGCCTCCTGCTGTATGAGAACAGCAAGTCACAGGTAGGAACGCGCCGATTCGCGCATCTCCAACTGTGACCTAAGTGCCTCAATGGGGTAACATCATCTATGGAGAAGACAGCCCGTCGCTTTAGTATGCCCGCTATCAATGCCAGGCAATTCGGTTTATGGACTTTCGCCACTGTAGCCGCGCTGTTTCTGTTGTGGCGGGCCTGGATAGTCCTGTTTGTGGAGCAGACTTATGACCTGGAGGCCTGGATCACGCTGCTGGTGGCGGGGGTGGTGCTGGGGGCCATCTATGCCCTGATTGCCCTCGGCTACACTCTGGTCTATGGGATCCTATTCATGATTAACTTCGCCCACGGCGAGGTGATGATGCTGGGGGGATTTCTTGGCTTCTTCACTCTGGATTTTCTGAACTCTGCGGGCTTTACGGATAATCACCCCATAGCGACCATTATCCTGGTCTTTGTAGTGGGCATGATCACCTCCATGATTGCGGGAGTGGTGTTGGAACGCTTGGCCTATCGCCCGCTGCGCAACGCGCCTCGCCTGGTACCACTTATAAGTGCTATCGGTGCTTCCATATTTCTACAGAACGCTGCTCTACGGATTTTTGGTTCCAAGATCAGGAACTACCAGAATCCCTCGATTTTGCCACGGGGTCAGGGCTGGGTAGTAGGCCAAGGAATCATCGGAGATGGAGTTTTGATCACCTACACAGGCGTCCTTACCCTGGGGCTTTCCATTCTATTGATGGTAGGGCTCCTACTTCTGATACAACGCACCAAAGTGGGCAAAGCGATGCGGGCAGTAGCCGAGGATAAAGAGACGGCCTCTCTCATGGGCATCAACGTGGATTGGGTCATTGCCTTCACTTTTGCCCTGGCCGGTTTTCTGGCCGGGGGAGGTGGGGTGATGTGGGGCTTTCACAATGGCCAGATAAAGCACACAGTGGGCTTTATGCCCGGCCTCAAAGCCTTCACCGCTGCCGTCCTGGGAGGCATCGGGAACGTCCCCGGCGCCATGTTAGGAGGCTTCTTCTTAGGCATAGCCGAGTCTATGGGCCCGGCTATTCTAGGACTTGATTTCCAGCTTAAGGACGCTATCGCTTTCAGTCTCCTGGTATTGTTGCTGATCTTCCGTCCCCAGGGGATACTGGGAGAGGTGTTAGGTAGACAAGGGTAAGCCGATGGCTCTTAAAACGGGCATCAAAGCCGGGTTTATCACCCTGGTGGTATCTGTATTCTTCGTACTCATAGGGCTAGGTACTGTGACCGGAGGGGTATGGCTCCTCTGGCTTCTGGCCCTGGCCGGGGGAGCTTTGGGAGCACGGAACCTGGCCTCCTCGTCGAGTAGGACGAGTTGGCAACTTGTCCTGGCCGGTGCAGGGACGGGAGCCGTTGATGGCCTGCTCTTGGCCGCCTTCACCTGGCTGATGGGCACTCTCATCCGGCGCGGCGCCGATGTCCGCCACATTCTCTTCAATATGACCGAAGAGGCGGTATCCTCGCTCTGTTTTGGCCAGGACATAACCGTAGGCTCTCTTCTTCTCCTGGGCTCCTGTCTGCTGTGCGGAATTCTGGGCGCGGTGTTCTATCAAGGTGCTATCCTCTTGCAACAGCGAGGCATCGGGGCCCAGATTCGTATCCCCGTATTGGTAAGACAGGTTGGCAACTTGTCTCAGGAATGGGAACGCCATGGGATCCCGCGCTGGCTGCTGCCCGGCCTGGGGCTGGGAGCTCTGCTGGTCGTGCCTCCTTTCCTGGGCACCTATTGGAATCAGGTCCTGGGCTCTGTAGGTATATACGTACTGATGGGCCTGGGGCTGAACGTGGTGGTCGGCTTCGCCGGGTTGCTGGACATAGGGTACGTGGCCTTCTTCGCCATCGGTGCTTATACCCTGGGTATGCTGAACTCACCGCACTTTGACATCTATCTGGGCTTCTGGTTGGTGGTTCCCATCGCTATCGGGTTCGCTGCTTTTGCAGGCATACTCCTGGGCATTCCCGTCCTGCGTATGCGAGGCGACTATCTGGCTATTGTCACCCTGGGTTTCGGCGAGATCATCCGCCTGCTTTCCCTCACCCTGGTAGATTTTACCCATGGGCCCCAGGGTGTGCTCAAGATCCAGCCACCCAGCTTATGGGGCTTCAAGTTCGATTCGCCTCTACTGTTTCTATATCTGATCATCATCAGTTGCTTTCTAGCCGCGTTTGTCACCCGACGTCTGCACGACTCCCCCATCGGGCGAGCATGGATAGCCATCAGAGAAGACGAAGATGTGGCCAGAGCTATGGGCATCAACACCACGCGCTACAAGCTCATGGCCTTTGCTAGCGGGGCTGCTTTCGCCGGGCTAGGCGGGGCGATATTTGCCTCCCGTCAGACGGCCATCTTCCCTCTGGATTTCACCCTCTTTGTCTCCATCAACGTCCTGTGCATTATCATCCTGGGTGGGATGGGCAGCATCCCGGGGGTGATAGTTGGTTCGCTGTTCCTCATAGGCCTCCCTGAAGTGCTGCGAGGAGTACAAGAGTATCGGCTTTTGGCCTACGGTGCTCTATTGGTGATTATGATGATCGTGAGACCCGAGGGTCTGTGGCCGGCCGCGCGTCGCAGGATGGAGCTACACGAGCCGGAGACAGAAGGGTCAGAAGCGGAGGACGCCGCCGTAGGACAAGCCCGCCCTGAGCGAAGCCGAAGGGTCGGCTACTTGCCATCAAGCTCAAGTCGTTCGCCGAGCCCCGCACCCCGCCGTGAGCAAGCCGAACGGCAGCGGACAACTAGGCCCAGGACCCTCCGCCATTCAAGAGTACTCCTGGAAGCCAGGGGAGTCACTAAGATTTTCGGCGGCCTGACCGCAGTGGATAACTTTGACATAGAGGTACACCAGGGAGCTATCGAGAGCATCATCGGCCCCAACGGAGCAGGCAAGACCACATTCTTCAACATAATCACCGGCTTTTACGCAGCCGATAAAGGCACTATCATCTTTGATGGTAAACCCATCTTGGGCCTGTCCACCGACCGCATCACCGTGTCCGGCATCGCCCGCACCTTCCAAAACATCCGCCTTTTCCCCAACATGACCGCCCTGGAGAACATCATGGTAGGAAGGCATGGCCTCCTGAAGATAAACCTCCCGGGGATCATCCTCGGCAGTCGCGGGGCCAGAGCCGAAGAAAGCAGGGCCCTGGATGAAGGGCACAGGCTCTTGAATTTCGTGGGACTGGCAGGTAAAGGGGATACCCTGGCCAGAAACCTGTCCTATGGGGATCAGAGACGGTTGGAGATAGCTCGCGCCCTGGCCACAGAACCCAAAATGCTCCTCCTGGATGAGCCTACGGCGGGTATGAACCCTCAAGAGACAGCCGAAATGATGGAGTTCATCTCCAACCTCAGAACCCAGATGAACCTGACCATCCTGCTGATAGAGCACGATATGCGGGTGGTGATGGGCATTTCTGACCGGGTGACAGTGATGGACTACGGGGCCAAGATAGCGGAAGGTACTCCGGCGGAGATTCAAAGCAACCCCAGGGTCATAGAGGCTTACCTGGGTCGAGGGGCCACGACCTGGAAAAGTGGATAACTCAACTCGCCATTGCCCCTGCTATGTAAAGACATTTGTAATTTCAGGGAGACAAATGAGATTAACAATCCTTACGGATAATAACACCCTAATAGACCGATATTTCTATGGTGAACCAGGGGTATCTTATTTTATTGAAGATGAAGGTAAAAGGATCCTATTCGATGTAGGGTATTCAGATGTTTTTATTAAAAATGCGCAAAAGATGAATATCAATTTGCTGGATATAGATTTTTTGGTTCTTTCTCATGGGCACCTTGATCACACCTGGGGTTTAGATCCTCTAATTAGACTTTACACGGAAGCAACAATAGAGGAAATGGATCATAAAAAGCCTACACTCCTAGCTCATCCTCTAACGTTTCTAACCAAGACGTTTAATGGTTTGGAGGAAATAGGTTCTACAATCTCAGAGAAAAAGCTATCTAGACATTTCCAGATCAAATTGAGCAAAGAACCTGTATGGTTAACCGAGAGGTCGGTCTTTCTCGGAGAGATAGAAAGAAAGAATGATTTTGAAGCTAGAAAACCGATTGGGAAAATTGTAAAAGATAACATTGAAGAAGATGACTACTTAATGGATGACTCTGTTCTAGTTCACAAGTCATCAAAGGGTCTGGTGATTATCACAGGATGCTCTCATGCAGGGATTTGTAATATCGTAGAATACGCAAAAAAGATTTGTGAGGACGATAGAATCGTTGATATTGTCGGAGGATTTCATCTGCTCAACCCTCCAGAGGAACAACTACAAGGTACTTTGAAATACTTGAGAGAATTGCAACCCGCGGAAGTACACGCTTGTCATTGCACAGATTTGAGCTCAAAAATAGCGTTATCCAAAGTTGTAAATCTTAAGGAAGTAGGTGTGGGATTAACGCTCGAATATGTAGAATGAAGCCTTCATCCACCCCGGTGTGGCAATCTCTACCGATTCGGAGCATCGTGACCTGATTGAGAATCAAAAACCGAGGGCGGACGCCGACATCCCGCACCGGAAGCCAACGTTTGGGTTTCGAAGCTCGGAAACGCCGAGATAATGCGCACCCGGGTTGGGTCGCTGAGGGCTTTGAAGGTTTCGGCCAGCCGGGTGGCGGCCAGGCCATCCACCAGGCGCGCAGACGCCTCCCGCACCCGATCCTCGTCAATGAAAGTTACCTCACAGCGTTCTTCCCTACTCATCGGCTCGCCCCGCCAAGCAGATTCAGATATATGATTATATGCTCATATATCCAAAAATATTATAGCCCACCCTTTAGATTTTGTCAACTTCAGGCACAGCGTTTCATCAACTCCTGCGCCGTCTCGGCCGGCACCTGGGCGTAGTGGTCGAACTCCATGCTGAAGGTGCCCCGCCCCTGAGTCCGTGAGCGCAGGCTGGTGGCGTAGCCGAAC
Source organism: Anaerolineae bacterium (assembly GCA_029933115.1). Taxonomy (GTDB): domain Bacteria; phylum Chloroflexota; class Anaerolineae; order E26-bin7; family E26-bin7; genus E26-bin7. The sequence continues at coordinate 7,559 of JAOZOT010000114.1, forward strand.
ATAGCCGCCAGCGGGACGTGAGCAGTGATGTCGTGCAGGCCGTTGGCCCGGGGCCCAATGCCGACGATGGTTCCACCCCGCGCGCTGAGCTCACCGATCACATCGCCGGTGCAGTCCTCTGGGGCAACCACCTCAATCCGCATGATGGGCTCCAGGATGATGGGACCGGCCTTGGACACGCCCTCGCGCAAGGCCATAGCCGCCGCTGTGCGAAAGGCCCGATCCGACGAGTCCACCTCATGGTAGGAGCCATCCACCAGGGTGGCCTTGATGTCCACCAATGGATGTTTGGCCAGCACGCCTTCCCCCAGCGCATCGCGGATGCCGGCCTCCACAGCAGGCACGTATTGCCTGGGAATCGCCGCCCCCCTGAGCTTTTCCTCAAAGACAAAACCAGAGCCCTTCTCCAAAGGCTCCAACTCCAGCACCACGTGAGCGTACTGGCCGTGTCCGCCGGTCTGGCGCTTCAGCCGTCCCTCACAGGTGACGGGGCGGGTAATGGTCTCGTAGTAAGCCACCTGGGGCGCGCCTACTTCAGCCACTACCTTGAACTCGCGTCTCATGCGCTCCACAATCACTTCCAAGTGGAGTTCTCCCATGCCAGAGATGACGGTCTCTTTGGTACGACTGTCTTGCCTCACCTGAAAAGTGGGATCCTCTTCGGCCAGGCGGTGCAGAGCCAGGGACATTCTGTCCTGGTCGGCCTTGGACTGCGGCTTGATAGCCACTGACATCACCGGCGTCGGGAAAGCGATCTTTTCCAGCACCACCGGCCGTTCGGCGGCACAGATAGTATCGCCTGTGCTGGCCTCCAACCCTAACACTGCCCCGATGTCGCCCGCACCGATTTCGTCCACCTCTTCGCGGCGGTCGGCGAACATGCGCACCAGCCGCCCAACCCGCGCTTTCTCACCTTTGTTGGCATTGAGCACCGTCTGACCACGGCGTAGCGCCCCAGAGTAGACCCGCAAGTAGACCAGCCGGCCTACAAAGGGGTCGGTGTTGATTTTGAAGACCAGGGCTGCCAGCGGCTCTGATTCGTCGGCCCGACAGATGACCTCAGCGCCAGACTCTGGCTTCTGTCCTTTGATAGCCGGCACGTCCAGCGGTGAAGGCAGGTAAGCCACGATGGCATCCAGCAAGGGTGGCACTCCTTTGTTGCGCAGGGCCGTGCCGCACAGGAAGGGCACCAACTGCCCGGCCAACGTCGCCTGGCGCAGTGCAGCGTGCAACAGTTCGGGTGCAAGCTCTTCGCCCTCCAGGTAACGCTCCGCCACTTCATCGTCCACATCGGCCAGGTGCTCGATGAGTTCCTCGCGTCTGCGCTGAGCCTCGGCCTGTAATTCGGATGGCACTTCGGTAATTGTCGGGTCGTCATCCCCGTGATTGTTGTAAATGATAGCGCGCTGCTCGATCAGATCCACCACTCCGCGGAAGGAGCTTTCCGCACCGATAGGCATCTGGATGGCCACTGCCCTGGCTCCCAGCCGTCTGGTCACCATGTCCAGAGTCCGCCAGAAGTCGGCTCCCGCGCGGTCCATCTTGTTGACGAAGCAGACCCGGGGCACATTGTAGCGGTCGGCCTGCCGCCAGACCGTCTCTGTCTGCGGCTCCACCCCGGCCACGCCATCGAAAACAACGACGCCTCCATCGAGGACACGCAGAGAGCGCTGCACCTCAGCGGTGAAATCAATGTGACCAGGGGTATCAATGACGTTGATTTGGCAGTCGCGCCAGAAGCAGGTGACGGCCGCCGATTGGATGGTGATGCCCCGCTCCCGCTCCTGGGGCATAAAGTCGGTCACCGTGGTACCTTCGTCCACGTTGCCCATGCGATGGGTGAGCCCTGTATGATAAAGTATCCGCTCGGTAATGGTCGTTTTACCGGCATCAATGTGGGCGATAATGCCGATGTTCCGCCCCTTTGACAGAGCCTCGACCTGCTCAGTCTGGCGGCCCAAGGCACCGCTTTTCTCCAGTTGATAGTCCTTTGACATGATACACTCCATTTGAGAATTGAGCGTGGAGGCTCAGTAGACCGCAAC
>JAOZOT010000009.1 GCA_029933115.1 Anaerolineae bacterium
GCAGGCTTGGGCTTTTTAGCCCTGAGCTTTAGCTCGGGGCAGTTGGGACTCTACCCCAAATAATTTCTTAAAGTTCATAAGCCGTCACTACGAGCAAAAACGCCAGTGTCCAGTTAGGGATTTTCTTGCCAATGGATGGTCCACACGCTGTAATCACTTTTGTCGGACGTGTCGGGATCTTTGCAGCCAGATGTGGTTACCACATCGAGCTCATCAACTACCTGCCCGTTTTCTATCAGCTGAATGTGCCATGTCGAGTCGAAGAACTCATCCCCTATGTGCTTTTTAGCATCTCCTATGGGGTCAGTGGTCACGTAAGCATCAAAGCCCCAATCGGTCCAAATGTGAATGGTGACATCCTTTTTGCCTACGCCGCGAGAATCCTTGACGTTGAATCGAAACTCGGTATAGCCGCAGTACGAGATGCCTTCGTATTTGGTGATATTGTAGCGAGGACCGGGCGTCGCCGTAGGTACCGGCGTATCAGTGGGGGTCGCTGTTGGCGGGCTGGTTGGGGTCACGGTGGGTGTGTGGGTTGGGAATGGCGTGCTGGTGGCTGTGGGTAGGGGGGTGTTGGTCACCGTGGGCGTGTTGGTCACCGTAGGTGTATCCGTTGGCAGGCCGGTGGCGGTAGGCGTCCAGGTGGGTGGAAAAGTAGGCGGGGGCCCCCCGGCCATTCCTCTCGGAGTTGGCGTCGGCGGCTTGAAGGGATTGATGGCTACGTAGGGGTTGCGGAAGATGGCTGCGTAACAGATGCATACGAAGATGGTCATCATTACTACGAGGATGGTTACTATCTCCAGTATCCTGTCGTCTATCTGATCTAGCATCTACCCACCTCCTTGGTTGGGGCCTGCGCAGCAGGGTGGAAAGGAGCATGGGGCGTCCCTTTATGGCCCCAGGCTTTGGTGCACGAGCCCTCGATTGCCTGGATGGTCGTTGCTTTCATTCGCTGCTGGTGAGGATAAAGATGTAGACGTTGTCCTGGCGGAGAGTATCTACACGCAGCGATTTATCGTGGCCAGCAGCGGTGAGCTTTTTGGTGGCTTCTTGTAGTTTGGTTACAAGTTGTTCTTCGGGATAGTTGGGGTAGAGCCCAAGCCGCCCGACTTCTATCTCTTGTCTGAGTACCTCGACCCAGGCTTGGTCAATGGTGTCAGCTTCGGGCAGGGCGATGACTTGCTCGCTGTGGAGGGCGTACAAGTCTTCGTAGGCTTTGCTCAGCTCCGATTGGATCTCGGCCAGTTGTGTCTCCCATTCGGGCACCAGGCTGAAACCGTAGCCCCCCGAGGCTACCTGGTACTTGATGGTCAGCCAGCGTATCTTGTGCCAGGCTAGGGCTACTTTCTCCAAAAGCATGGGTGATTCCGTTGGCTCAGCGTTGTAGAAGCTCTGCTTGGTCGCATCTTCGGTTTGCAACGCCTGAGCCAGGTTCGCCGTCAGGTTATCAGGTGGTTGTCTCAAAGTTGATAGCAGATAGTCGCTGAGGTTGTACGCCGCCTCTCGACGGGCTGCCTCGGCTTCGGTTACTTCTTGAGGTATCAGGGTGGGCTCGCCCGGACGACCGAGCAGGAATTCTCGGTCTTTGTCGGCCAGTTCTGCTTCGGCCGAGTCGCTTGCTTCTAGGTCCAGGGCAGTGCTTTGCTCCAGAGCCTGTTCTGCCTTCTGGCTTTCGCCAATAGCCTCGTAGGCCGGTACAAGCTTGTCGAGGATAGACTTCTGATGCGCTTTCTTCAGATAGAGGCTGTGCAGGGCAATGGTGTAGGCCTGGTCGTAGTTGAGTTTAGCCTCGCCTTGCTCCTTCAGGCTTGCCAGCCCTCGGCCCACCTGAAGGTAGGCGTCGGCCCGGGTGAAATCGGATAGGACAGGGCTCAGGGTAGCGATGGTGCTGGCCTGGCGGTAGCACAACTTGGCCTTGGCCGTGTTTTTGGCTTCAGCGTAACGCCTGGCCAGCAGCAGGAAACTGCCGACCCTTTCTCGCTCGGAGAGGTCAAGGCTGAAGACGAGGATGGCGTAGGCGCTCTCGAGCTCACCGGCCTCCAGAGCCTGGCTGAAAGCCTCCAGGGAGGATGTCCCTGCCAAAGGCAGCAAGGCCAAGGCCGGTTTGACATTTTCGGTTTCCACATGGGCAATGGGATCGCTCCAGGCGGGCAATGAGACCTCACGCCTGGAAGTGAAAAAGTAAGCGCCAAAGGCAACTATCCCGGCCAGTACGAAAATGAGAAAGCCGCTAATCAGGATGAGAAAGAGCCACTTTCTGATGGGTTTCATCTGTTCTCCACAATACAGAGACGGCTTATTCTGTCTCCACGAAGCGCTCAATGGTAGCAGCAGCGCGCTGCTCGTCCAGCCAACGGGTAAAGGTTTGTTCTTTCAGGCTTTGCTGCATCTCTGGTGACAAAGGGCGATTGGGGTCTCTCTCCAGGACCTGGAGGATGTAATAGCCGAATTGGCTCGTTATTACTCCACTGGTCTGTCCTACCTCCAGAGCGAAAGCTGTAGCTTCCACCTCTGGGGGCATCAAATTCAGCCCTTGGGGGAGCCAACCCCGGTCGCCGCCGCTCTCTCTGGTGCTCTCGTCGCGGGAGAACTCTTGAGCCAGAGCTGCGAAATCTCCACCGCCCTGAAGCTGAGCCAGCACTTGGCGGGCTTCTTCTTCACTCTCCAGCAGGATGTAGCGGACGTGAACTTGCTCGGCGCCGGTGGGCACCGCCGCTGTGACCCGTTCAAACATGGCCCCATAGGTCAGCTCTGAGCGCAGCATGGCTTTGTAGTCTTCGGGGGAGAAATTGTTTTCTGCCAGCCATTGGTCAAATTTGTCTTCGCCGCCCACAGCCTGGATGTCGGCCTGTATGTGGGACTCTATCTCTTCGTCGGTGATGACGATGCCCTCTCTGGCGGCAGCCTGCTCGATGAGCAGTTGGTTGATCATCGCTTCAAGGACTTGGCGGCGGATTTGGGCCAGGGTCGCTTGACCTTCTTCGCTGTTCAAATCCGGTTCTTGAGCCGACAGGGCGGCCTCAAATTGGGCGACCTGTTTTTCGTAGTCGGCCAACAGGATGGGTTGCCCGTTCACCCTGGCTGCCAGAGGCTGTTCAGAGGAAGGGGCGGTAGCTGGCGGCGGGCTGGGGGCTGCCGCTCTCGTCGGCATTGCCATCTCCACCGCCGTCGGCCTCGGAGTTGGCCTGGCCACTTCGAGGGGTGGAGTCTCTGCCGGCCCGCAACTCGCCAGGCTGCTCGCGATCACAGTGATGGCGACCAGGGCTATTATACTCAGCGGGTTGCAATTTGGATTCATAGTGCGTGCTTCTTGCGTTTGTAGTGCGCACTTCAGGGGCAGGTCTCGCACCTGTCCCACAGGACAACCGCAAGGGTTACCCCTACGCCGCGGTTACCCTCCCGCAGGTTGCGAACCCTGCGGGAGGGTCGTTGCCCTTGCGCTGCCCCAGGTCACCCTCCCGCAGGTTGCGAACCCTGCGGGAGGGTCTCAAGCTCAGGGCTGAGCTCAATCTGCTGCAAGCAGGCTGTTGACCCATCCTGCCAAGGGCACTTGCAGTGCCCTTCCGCTGCTTAGCCTGGAGCTTTGAGCTCCAGGCAAGCCGGCGAGGATACCCTATTTCATGGTGGGGTGCGGTCCCGGTGGAATCTCAGCTCTCCTTGGGCTTTTCAGTATTATACCTTCATAATGGGATTTGTCAACCCCTTGGCTCCTGAGCGATTCTATGATAGAATAACCTAATTGGGGCGTACAGCTCTCGTCGCACCCTTGTAAACTGACCGCCTCTAATCAAAATAGCGCCGGGAGGCGGTTTTTGTGTGCTTGAGGCCTGACAGGTTCAGCCTCAGCAGGCCGCAATTGGCTCTATTGGCCTGGCTACCGGGCGAGGGCAGGATCGTCGAACACCGTGGGCTTAGGGATGGCCGAAGGCATTGCTTTCGGCTATCTCTAGTGCGATCCACCTGAGCCTCAACATTCGTGTTTTATTGCGAAGGTAGGGGGCTCGTGATATAATAGCAAAGATGAAACTCGGTCAGATTCCAGGATTTTGCCTCTTCGCTATTTTGACTGTGATTGGAGTGGTGGTGAGTTGCTCCGGCCCAGAGGCTCCGGCCACACCGGTGTTTCCCACAGAGACTGTCGCCGCTTCTGGCCGGCAGCCAAGCCCGACGGCCACGGCTAGCCCTACCCCGCGCCCACCTATCCCGACGGCTACGTCATCTCCGACGGCAACTGCCACTCCCCTGCCCAGCCCGACGCCAGAGCCGACCCCTACGCCAACCGTAACGGCGACGCCAGAGCTGCCGCCCAACGAATTGGGGCAGGTGATGGTTTTGGAATATCACCACATCGCTGAGAAGGGGGGGAAATGGGGACGGACGCCGGAAGAGTTCCGCCGGGATATGGAGTGGCTTCTGGCCGAGGGGTATTATCCCATCAATCTGCGCGATTTCGCTGCCGGCCGGATCGAGGTTCCATTGGGGAAAAGCCCCGTGATCTTGACCTTTGATGACTCGTATCAGGAACAGTTCAACTATCTGGAGGGGGGGGAGATTGACCCTCGCTCAGCGGTGGGTATTCTGCTGGAGATGCATCGGAGACACCCTCAGGATTGGCCGTTGCGTGCTACCTTCTTTGTCCTTTTGAACGAGGGAGGTAAGGCTCCTGTCCCCTTCGGCCAGCCGGAGTACGCCGACCGCAAGCTGGCTCAACTGATTGAGTGGGGCATGGAAGTGGGCAGTCACACTCTCACCCATCCCAACTTCAAGGAAATTTCGCCAGAGGAGATCAGGCGGCAGTTGGCTGTCAGCGAGAACCTCATTGAGCAAAAGGTGCCCGGTTACGAGGTATCTTCTCTGTCTCCTCCCTACGGCGCTTATCCAGAAGATCTGGCGATTCTGAAGGCCGGAGAATACGAGGGCCTCAGCTACGACTTTGAAGCGATTGTCAAGGTGGGAGGGTCGCCCAGCCCGTCTCCTTTCTCCAAGCAGTTCGATCCGTATCGCATCAATCGCATTCAGGGCTTCCAGGAGGAACTGGATCGCTGGTTTGGATATTTCCAATCCCATCCTGAGTTGAGGTTCGTCTCTGATGGCGACCCGACGGTGGTCACTGTGCCTGATTGAGTAGCCAATGAAAGGACAAGGGTTGAGAGCGGAAAGCGACGCTGTGCTTCAAGGCCGGACTTTTGCTTTTGTCCCAAAATTCGCTGTTTTGCTGGCCTTTGCCTTGCGCCTCTATCGGCTGGGTTACCAGAGTATCTGGTACGATGAGGGGGTGAGCATCTACCTGGCCCAGAAGAGCTTGGTTGCGCTGACAGCCCACACTGCTGGAGACATTCACCCACCCTTTTATTATTACCTGCTGCATTTCTGGCTAAAAGCCGCCGGCTCCAGCGAATTCGCTGTGGCTTTTCTATCCCTCGCTTTCGGCCTCCTCCTCGTCCCGTTGGTGTATCGCCTTGGCCGGTATCTGTATAATCCCAGGGTGGGGACGCTGGCCGCTTTCCTTGTGGCTATCTCTCCCTATAACCTGTGGTATTCCCAGGAAATGAGGATGTATACCCTGGGAGCGTTGCTGGGTTTGATCAGCTTGTACAGCTCGCTTCGATTGCTGGCCCGTCCAAAAGGCAGAGTGTACTGGGCCGGTTACGTCCTCAGTGCGACTCTGGGGCTTTACACTCTCTACTACTTTGCCTTTTTGCTGGTTTTTTTGAACCTCTTCGTCCTGGGTTGGTGGCTGTGGGCCCGGCGACAGAAGGGTGGGACTCTGCTCCGGCATTGGGTGCTGGCTCAGTTGGCGGTCTTTTTGCTTTACTTGCCCTGGCTGCCTATCGCTGTGCATCAGGCGGTGGACCCACCTGTACCTCCCTGGCGCGCTTTTACTCCCTTCTGGCGGGTGATGGTCGAATCCTGGTCGGCTCTGGCCTTGGGGCAGTCGGTGGAGCCACGGACTGTCTGGCCGGTGCTGGTGACAATAGCCATAGTCTACAGCCTGGGGGCAGTATACGCGGGTGCAAGATCCAAAGCCCAGGAGTCCCCTCTCGGATTGGCTAAGCACCTATCCGAAAAATCTGTAGTAACGACTGGAGTCGTTCCCAAGGCGGCTAAAGCCGCCACTACGAACATCTTCTGCATCTTGTGGGGCTATACCTTTGTCCCTGTATTGGCTATCTATCTGGCCTCTCTGTGGACTCCCCTCTTTCACGTGCGCTACGTCTTTACTTATTCGCCGGCTTTCTACGTTCTGCTGGCCGCCGGGTTGGCCTGGCTGGGGGAACGCTGGCGACCTGGCCTGGGGCTGGCGTTGGGCCTGATCGTTGCTGCCTCAGCTTACTCCATCTACAACTTTTACTTCGACCCTCGCTACGCAGCCGATGACCATCGAACTGCCGTGAAATACATCGCTGATAGGTGGCGCCCCGGCGACGCCATTCTCATCAACGCCGGCTACACCTATCCTGCTTTCCTATATTATTACGATGAGCCCATCTCCTGGCGCGGCCGGTTGGTTGATTACGAGGGGAGGGCGGGTGGGGCAGGTCCTGTGGTGCTGCAAACCGGCTCCATCGGCGGCGCGCCCAGCCTGGGTTGGGGGAATCCTCAGTCTGATTTTTATCCCACCACTGAGGGTGAAACAGCCCAGGCTCTGGAGCGGGTCTTTGCTCGTCATCCCCGCCTGTGGGTGTTCCGCATCTACGACACCGTGACCGACCCTGGCGGCTTTATCAGGTCGTGGCTCGACGAACACGGGCTCAAGTTCGACGAGCTCCTGGTGGGGGGTGAGAGCGGCCTACGGGTGCAGGGCTACCTTACCCACAGGGGGCCTGACTATGCCCCTCCGCCTTTGGGGCAGCCCCTCAACGTATCGCTGGGGGGTCGGGTCACCCTGCTGGGCTGCGAGGAAGAATCGGCTTCTGTAATTGCCGGCGAGCCCCTCGACGTGACGGTCTATTGGCGGCCGGAAGAGCGGTTGAGTGTAGACTATCACCTCTTCTACGGCCTGTTCGATGGGCAAGGGCGGCTGTGGGCTCAAGGAGACGAGACGCCCATTGGCTCTCTTTACCGCCCCTCGCGTTGGGCGACGGGTGAGGTGGTGCGCAACCCTCTCAGGCTCACGGTGCCTATTGGCACCCCGCCAGGGGAGTACACCTTCCAGGTGGGAATGTACAACCCCCGTACAAGTCAATGGCTGGAGGTGGAGGACCCAAGTCTGGCTGTGCAAGGGGTGCGGGTGAGGCTGAGCACGGTGCAGGTGAGGAAACCCTCATCCTGGCCAGAGTTGCCGGTCATGCAGTATCGTGTGGGGGTCAACTTTTCGGATCGGGTGGAGCTTCTGGGTTACAACCTACCTGTGCTTGCCGTTGTATCCGGCGGGGTGATACCCTTCGATCTCTTTTGGCGAAGCACCGAAGATTCACCGGGGGACTATGTTGTTTTCACGCAGTTGGTGGATGGTGAGGGGCGAATTGTGGTGGCCCAGGAGTCGGTGCCGGTGGAGGGGGGCTATCCGACAACACTTTGGAGCAGGGGCGAGATCGTACGCGACCGGCACGAGTTGGTCGTTGCCGCCGGCGTTCCCGGCGGCGAATATCGCCTCGCGGTGGGCCTCTACCACGCTGCCAGCGGGGAACGGTTGAGGATTAGGCGTGGGCTTTTCAGCGCCGGCTCGCTTTTCACCTTGGGTACGGTCACTGTTCAGGGCCGGCCGGTGACCTTTGATCGGCCTCAGGGCATCCAGCACCCTACGGAGGCCCGTTTGGGCGAACACGTGGCTCTCATCGGCTATGATCTGAGCGCCGAGGGCGCTTCGCCAGGAGGCACACTGACCCTGACCCTCTATTGGCAGGCTTTGGGGCCCATGAGTCGGAGCTACAAGGTTTTCACCCACCTGGTGGGCCCTGATGGTGAGATCTGGGGGCAGAAGGACAGTCTACCTGGCGAGGGAAGCCTGCCGACTTTGGGTTGGGTGAGGGGAGAATATCTGGTGGACAGCTACCAAATCCTGATCAAGCCCGAAGCTCCTGAGGGAGAGTACGTCATCGAGGTAGGCATGTACGAGGAAAGCACGGGAACACGTCTGCCGGCTTTCGACGCTCAGGGGCAGGCGATGGGGGATAAAATTGTGCTGGGAAAAGTGCCGGTGACCCGGTAGCATCGCCGGGGTGATATTCAACGGTCAGGGTAATCCGAAGGTTTGAACTGGACTTTTCAGCGTAAGGAGGAACCATGCTGCTGTGTGTAGACATTGGTAACACCAACATTGTCCTCGGATTCTATCGAGGCGAGGACCTGGTGGCCCAGTGGCGTATAGCAACCGACCATCGGCGGATGCCTGATGAGTACGCCGTGACTCTGCAGGGCCTCTTTCACCATAATGGCTTCTCTTGTGCAGATGTGAGCGGTGTGGCCATATCCAGCGTGGTTCCCCCGCTCACAGGCACTTTTGAGACGCTTTGCCAGGATTATTTTCAGCAGCAGCCCCTCGTGGTAGATGCCGGCGTCAAGACCGGAGTGCGCATCCGCTACGACAACCCCCGCGAAGTGGGAGCCGACCGGGTGGTCAATGCTGCGGCTACTCTCCGTCTCTATGGGACGCCAGCCTGCATCGTGGACTTTGGCACGGCTACCACTTTTGATGCTCTCTCGGCAGAGGGCGATTACATCGGTGGAGCCATCGCTCCAGGCATCCTCATTTCTGCCGAAGCTCTTTTCGCGCGCACGGCCAAGTTGCCGCGCATTGACCTGGTGCGTCCCCCAAGGGTCATCGGCACCAACACAGTGCACAGTATGCAATCGGGCATCCTTTTCGGCTATGTGGGGCTGGTGGAGAGCATGGTAAGGCGTTTCCGAAAAGAGTTGGGGGAGGATATGAAAGTCATCGCCACCGGCGGTCTGGCTTCTGTCATCGCCCGGGAGACAGATGTTATAGAAATCGTTGACCCCTGGCTAACGCTCAAGGGGCTGCGGCTGATCTGGGAGATGAATCGAGGGAGATAGCTTTATGACGACTTTACGCATCGGCGTGCTGGCCGATACCCACATCCCCTACATTCTGCCGCACCTCCCGGAGCAGGTGTTTGCTCTTTTCGAGCAAGTGGACCTCATCTTGCACGCTGGCGATCTCGACGAGGAAGAAGTCTTGACCCAACTGGGTCACATTGCCCCTACTCTGGCCGTGAGAGGCAACCTCCACCTCCGATATGGGACTCTGAGCTCCCCTCATTTGCCCAAAGCCATTCACTTGAATTTGTACGGCTACAAATTGGTGCTCATTCATGGCCGCCCGTGGCTGGCGATCGGCTTTCTGGACAAGGTTCGGGCTCATCTCTGCCGCCGAACCAACGAGGACCTCAATCGGGACCTCATTGCCGGCTACCGGCGGGCGTTTCCCACAGCGGACATCGTCGTTTTCGGTCATTCCCATCGAGCCTGTGCTCAGCGGGTGGATCGTACCTTGTTCTTCAACCCCGGTGCGGTGTGCCGCACCCGCCGCGAGCCCAATCCATCGGTGGGCTTGTTGACCGTCAGGCCGATGGGCGTCGAGACCGACATCATCCCCCTGGTGTAAGTGCCGGTTTTTAGGGCGCTTTCAGCGCCCTTGGGCTGCTTAGCCCGGCGGTTTCGCCGGGCTAAGAGTCGGGGTAAGTCCGCACGTAAACGTGGGCAAGTGATCGAGTGGGGCAGCCTGCCCAACCACGATTGAGTGCAGAGCTACCACCAGGTGCAAAGCTGGCTGAGGAGAGGTTAAAATGACGAAAGTGTTGAGAGACAAACACATTGTCCTGGGCGTCACCGGGGGCATTGCCGCCTACAAAGCCGCCGACCTGGCCAGCCGTCTGGTGAAAGCCGGAGCTGTAGTGGACGTGGTCATGACCGAAGCGGCCACCAAATTTGTGACCCCCTTGACTTTTCAAGCTCTCACCCATCGCCCGGTGGTCACCGAGATGTTCGCCCTGCTGCGAGAGACAGAGATCGGTCACGTCTCACTGGCCCAACGGATGAATCTGCTGATCATTGCCCCGGCCACGGCCAACACCATCGCCAAGCTGGCCGCCGGCCTGGCCGACAACATGCTGACGGCCACCGCTCTGGACACCCGGGCGCCCATCCTGCTGGCCCCGGCCATGGAAACGGGCATGTGGGAGAACCCCATGACTCAGGAAAACATGGCCCGCCTGCAAAAGAGGCGGGACGTGACGGTGGTGGGCCCTGGGGTGGGACGGCTGGCCTCCGGAGGAGTGGGGCCGGGGCGGATGGCCGAGCCGGCGGAGATTGTGGACTGGGCGCGGATCGTTTTGGGGCGCCGGGGCCCCCTCGCCGGACGGCAGATAGTGGTCACTGCTGGTGGCACCCGCGAGCCTATAGACCCGGTGCGTTTCGTGGGCAACCATTCTTCAGGCAAGATGGGCTACGCTCTGGCCCTGGCCGCCCGAGACCGGGGGGCGAAGGTGACCCTCGTCTCGGCTCCAACGGCGCTGCCTGCGCCCGTTGGCCTGCAACTGGTGACCGTGCAAACTGCGCAGGAGATGTACCAGGCGGTGCTTGCCTCCCTGTCGGAGAGCGACGCTCTGATCATGGCCGCCGCAGTGGCCGACTACCGGCCGGCCGTGGCCGCTGCCCACAAGCTTAAAAAGAGCGGAGCAGGATTAGGGTTGGAATTGGTCCGCACCCCCGACATCCTGGCCGAAGTTGCCACCCGGCGCGCCGAGTTGGGTCGGCCACGGGTGGTGGTGGGCTTTGCCGCCGAAACCCAGGACCTGGTGGCCAACGCCCAGGCAAAGTTAAAGGCCAAACGCCTGGACCTGATGGTGGCTAACGACGCTCGCCAGGCCATGGGAGCCGATGTCAATCAGGTGACCCTCCTCGATGCTGCGGGGGGCGTCGAGGAACTGCCGCTGCTGCCCAAGGATGAAGTGGCGGAGCGGGTGATGGATCGGGTCGTTGAACTGTTGGGCTTGCGCAGCGAAGCCGGGGGAGCTTGAGGGGTACCCCCTCAACCTCACTTTCCCGACCTTGAGCGCAGAACCGGCGGGCCGTTTCTCCCGCCTGGGGAAGGACAAGGAGTATGTGGAGGGACACTCCCCACACTCCCCGACCGCTCGGTTGAGCTCGCGACGAAGCCTGCTGCGCAGGCTCACTATTGCAGGAGGGAATGATGAGCAAGCGATGGAATAACGCCATAACCGATGTGCCCGGCATCAAAGTCGGGCACGCTACCGACGAGAAGGCCCTGACCGGCTGCACAGTTGTCCTCTGTGAGGAGGGCGCTGTTGGTGGGGTGGACCAACGGGGCGGTGCGCCCGGCACCCGCGAGACGGACTCCATGCAGCCTATGCATCTGGCGCAAGAAGCTCACGCCGTCATTCTGGCCGGAGGGAGCGCCTTCGGTCTGGAAGCGGCCACCGGTGTGGTGCGCTACTTGGAGGAACAAGGGGTTGGCTTTGATGTCCAAGTGGCCACTGTGCCCATCGTGCCGGCGGCCATCCTCTTCGATCTGGGCTTCGGTGACCCGTCCGTGCGCCCTGACGCGGCTATGGGTTACGCCGCCTGCCAGGCTGCCCACGACGGCCCCGTGACCGAGGGCAACGTGGGAGCCGGCACCGGCGCCACAGTGGGCAAGATCATGGGCATCCGGCAAGCGATGAAAGCTGGGCTGGGCACGGCCAGCGTTGACCTGGGTGAAGGGCTCATCGTGGGGGCAATCGTGGCCGTCAACGCTTTTGGCGATGTCGTAGACCCGCAGACGGGGCAGATCATGGCTGGCGCGCGGGCGCTGGATGGCTCAGGCTTTGCCGATACCCTGGCTGTGATGAAGAGCCTGGTGGGTAAGACAATCGAGTTTGCAGGGCCAAGGGATACCGTCATCGGGGTGGTGGCTACCAATGCTCGACTCAACAAAGAAGAAGCCAACAAGGTAGCTCAGATGGCTCATGATGGCTTGGCCCGGGTTGTGCGCCCGGCTCACACCATGCTCGACGGGGACACCATCTTTGCTCTGGCCACAGGCAGCAGCAAGCCCACACTGGAAGCCGATGTCAACACTGTGGGGGCCTACGCTGCCGAAGTGATGGCCGAGGCCATCGTGCGGGCCATCAAAGCCGCTGAGGGAGTGGCTGGGTTGCCGGCCTGGCGAGACCTGAAGGAGAAAGGATAGTCATGTCCCTAAACGTGCCGACCCGCCACAATGAGAAACTGAAGCAGGTGGTGAAGCGAATCAACCAGGATGTGGAGCTACAGCAACTCTGGCGTTGTGCCAACATCAACGCTATGGACCGTTCTGGCATCACCGATCACGGCGAAGTGCACGTGCGCATCATGGCCAACGCCGCTCTCAAAATGCTGCGTCTCTTGGCCGAGGCCGGGGTGCAGATGAGCGTCGAGGCCAACTATCAACTCACCAAAGAAGACGCTGAGGTGATCGTCGTATTGGCCGCCTGTCTCCACGACCTGGGCATCGCCATTCACCGCGACAATCACGAACAATACAGTCTGGCTATTGCCTACTCCAAATTGCGGGAACTCCTGGCCGATGTCTACGAAGAGCCGGAGAGGACTATTATTACGGCCGAGACGTTGCACGCTATCATTGCTCACCACTGGGATCAACGCTGCCTGACTATCGAAGCGGGCATCGTCAAAGTGGCCGACGCTCTGGATATGACTCAGGGCCGTTCTCGTATCCCCTTCGAGGCCGGTGACACCGGCATTCACGCTGTCTCGGCAGCAGCCATTGACAACGTTTCCCTGTTAAAAGGGGCAGAGGTGCCCATTCGCATTGAAGTAACCATGAGCAATTCGGCCGGCATCTTCCAGATAGATGAACTGTTGAAGCGCAAGTTGCGCCATTCCAGCATCGCCTCGTATGTGGAGGTGGCGGTCAAGATCGAGGGGGAGACGGAGAAGAGGTTGATACAGGCAGGCCCGTTCACTGCGGCGTTGCCGGCAGCGAGTGCGGGAACTGAGCGGCCTGTTTGAGAGCCTGCACGCCTTGGCGACGCAGTGTTGGAGCGCGATCGTTCGATTGTCTGGAAGTTCACGATGAAAAAGGTCGTCCTGGCCCGTGAGTTGAGCCCTCTGGGAGAGATACAACTGCAACAGTGGGTAGAGGCTGGCTCAGGCCAGCCCGTCTACGAGGTCATTTTTAACGGCGTCTTTCTGATGGCCAGCTACAACGAGCGTTCAGAAAAGGCGGTGGCCACCCTGGCCATCGAGCCGATGGCGGAGGAAAGACGGGCTATGCGGGTCTTGATCGGTGGCCTGGGGATGGGCTACACTCTGCAAGCTGTCCTGAGCCACGATGGGATCCAGGCTGTAGACGTGGTCGAGATTGAGGAGCACGTCATCAACTGGGCCCGGAGGTTTTTTGGCGAACTGAACGGCCACGCCCTTTCTGACCCTCGGGTGCGCCTGATACAGATGGACTTGGGACACTACCTCTTCCAGACAAAAGAGACTTATGACGCCATCATCCTGGACGTTGACAACGGCCCTACATGGCTGGCGCTGGAGAGCAATCAAAGGTTGTACGAAAGGCCGGCTCTGGCCAGGATCAGGGAGCTATTGACGGATGGTGGTGTGTTGACCGTCTGGGCGGCGGAAAGGTGCCCGGACTTTTGGAAGAGGCTCGAAGAGGTTTTCGGTCAGGCGGAGGAAATCACGGTGCAGGAGGTGGACAGGCGTGGCCGGCCAACTGATTATTTCATCTATCGGGCGCGTTCAAAGCCCCGGGTAATTGGGCAGAGGGATCACCAGCAATAGGCAGGGATGATCAGCCTCTGGCCAGCCCAAATGCGCCGGGGGTCGGCGATACCATTGGCCCAGGCGATGGCCGCCACAGTCGTGCGATACCTTTTGGCGATGGAATACAGGGTGTCGCCCGGTCGGACGATGTAGATCGTTGTCCCCGGGGCGGCCGAGGATGGCGCACAGGCAGGATACGCGCCGGGGATGAGCAGCTTCTGTCCGGCGCGAATGTAACGGGGGTTGGCCAGCCCATTGGCTTGGGCTATGGCCTCTATCGTGCTGCCGAAACGCCGGGCTATGGAGAAAAGAGTGTCACCTCTCCGCACGGTGTAATAACAGCCTCCCATTGCTGCGGGCGGGAGGGGCGTGGCAGTGGGCTCCACCTGAACCGGCGTGGGAGAAGGAGTCGCCGGGGGCTTGGCCGTAGCTGTTGGAGGAACCTCGGTGGGGATAGCAGGAGGCGTGGCCGTAGGCTCCTGAGTTGGAAGGGGCGTGGCGATGACTACGGGGGTTGCCGTCGGTGGCCCCGCGGCGACGGTGGGTGTAGGCTGCACGCTGAGGGCTCCCACAGCGACTGCGACCTCACCGTCCAGCATCTCGGCCGGAATCTGTTGGCCATCGGGGTTGGCCAGTTTGGCGCCGGTGAAGGCAAGTCGGGAGATGCCTTCACCTTTTGTTTTGAAGGTTATCTTGGCCAAAACACCACTGCCATCAACTGCCCCTCTGGGAGCCATCTGGGTGATGGTGTAGTCAATCGTCCCCTGGGTGTTATCGGCCTGGTTCTGGACGACGAAATCTGGGTGGGGGAAGTCACCGGCCTGAATCTGAACCCCTTCCTTATCCGGGTCAGCGTCCTGGATTTCCAGATAGTTCGGATCGAAAGTCAGGTGAACTTCGACCCCGTAGAGACCGGTCACGTTCTCAATGCGGATGGCGACCTCTGTCACTCCCCCTGGTCCGATGCGCTGCCAGGCCGGGTCAATGCCGACTGCTGTGACTCCAGCGGGCACCTCCATTGGCCTCGATTCGGCGATACCGGCGGGGGTGGGGCCTGAGGGAGCCACTTCTGGTGTGGTTCCGCTCATCAGCGTCCACACAAGCCGTGCTATCCCCAGGGCAATGAGGATCAGCACGACGGCGATCAAAGCCAGAGCCACCCAGAAAGTGCAGCCCATTTGCTCTTTGAGTGCTTTCAAGCGATCAAGCACCTTCCCCACCCCCTCTCACTCGGTGGATGGAAACTCGGATTCGTGGTACGTGCTTCGTCAGCGTAACAGTTTAGTTTTGTGAGGGCATTCGGCCTGGCCCCTGAGCTTTAGCTCAGGGCTGAACAGCTCAAGCCCGCTTCAGCGGGCTATCAACCTGTGTAGATGGCCGTTTAGGGCGCCTTCAGCGCCCTTCCCCTGCTTAGCTTGGCGATTTATTGCCAGGCTTTTTCTTCAGCGCGAAAAGGGCGACCACGACGATCACCAGAACGACGACCACCCCAGCACCCACCAGAAGGCCCAGGTTCGCGCCGCCAGGTGCAGCAGTGGCGGCGATCTCAACCTGGCCATCCACGGTCTGAGACGGTATCTCCTGGCCATCGGGATTGGCCAGCTTGGCACTCACAAAGGTCAGCGAAGAGGTGCCCTTGTCCTTGCCTTTTACAGTTATTAGGGCCAGGACCCCGCTCCCATCAACGGCCTCTCTGGGGGCCATCTGGGTGACTGCGTAGTCAATCGTCCCTTTGTCGTTGTCGGCTTGATTCTGGACGACGAAATCGGGGTTGGGGAAGTCACCGGCCTGAATCTGAACCCCTTCCTCATCTGGATCGGCGTCCTGAATTTCCAGAAGAGTTGGATCAAAGGTCAGGTGAACCTCTGCTCCATAGAGGCGAGTCGCGTTTTCGATGCGGATGGCCACCGTGACGGTATCTGCCCCTTCCTGCGCCGGAAGAGTCTCCAAGCGCACTGTCGCTCCCTCCTGAGCCGCCCCGGTGCCCGTCAGTGGGCCGCTCAGCAGCAAAGCGACGAACAAAAGAGCCAACGTCGCCATCAAACGGGAATACAAGGGAACCCGTCGTCGGAGACCATCAAACGTGTTGAAACAATTTATTATCATTCTTCACCCTCCGAGTATTTGTTTCAGTGTAACATAGCTTTGAGATGGTGTCAAATCTAAGCCTGTTTTCCGCACCGCTCGCAAGCAGATTGCAAGCCCGCCGTCCGAAAGCTCAACCCGAATCTCGCCCTCTTGACAATGGAAGCCAGTTGGGGTATAGTGATAGCAGAATCTATAAGCGAAAGGAGGTTTGCGAAGATGGCAGAGAAAGAGGTGGGGAAGGTAACTCACTACTTCTCCAAGATACAGGTGGCAGGGATTGAGTTGAGCGACGAGCTCACCGTAGGCGATACCATTCTGATCAAGGGAGCCACGACCTACTTTCAACAGAAGGTAGAGTCCATGCAGTTGGACAAGGAGAACATTGAGAAAGGTGAGCCAGGTCAACTGATTGGGATCAAAGTGCAGGAAAAAGCCCGTCCAGGCGATACGGTGTACAAAATGGAGTGAGGTGCTTCGACATGGCAGAAAAACGAGTGGCTAAGGTGACCCACTACTGGCCCAAGGTTGGCGTGGCCGCCATCAAGCTGTACGACACGTTGAGGGTGGGTGACACCATTCACATCAGTGGCAGCACCACCGATTTTGAGCAGGTTGTGGATTCAATGGAGATCGAGCACGAAGCCGTCGAGGTGGCCAAAAAAGGTCAAGAGGTGGGGCTCAAAGTCAACGAAAAGGTGCGTAAGGGCGATAGGGTCTACAAGGTGGACTAGTGGACGTTTTGTCAACAGTACGTCGCGTAATTGACCGCTATGGTCTGCTGCTCCCCGAAGAAACGGTGGTGGTGGGTGTCTCTGGGGGGCCTGATTCACTGTGCCTGCTGCACATCTTGAATCGCCTGTGCGATGAGTGTCGCATCGGGTTGCATGTGGCTCATTTGAACCATAGAATACGGGGCCGCGAAGCGGATGCTGACGCTGCTTTCGTGGCCAAGCTGGCTGAAGAATGGGGATTGCCCTACACTGTCGAGGCCCGTGACGTGCCCGCTTTGGCCAAGGAAGAAAAACTTTCGCTGGAGGAAGCGGCCCGTCGCGTCCGCTACACTTTCTTGGCGGAAGTGGCCGAGCGGGTTGGAGCCAAACGCATCGCTGTGGGCCACAATGCCGACGATCAGACCGAAAGCGTGCTCATGCACTGGCTGCGGGGAGCGGGGCTGGCAGGGTTGAGAGGCATGTTGCCGGCCACACCTTTGTCTGACTACCGACTGCTTGAGGAAAGGGACAAGGAGCAAGAGGCTTTTACCCTTATCCGCCCGCTGTTGGAAGTCACCCGCGCTGACGTTGAAGCCTACTGCGCCGAGCACAACCTTCAGCCCCGCTTTGACCGCTCTAACCTGGATACCACCTATTACCGCAACCGTTTGCGCCACGAGTTGATTCCCTACCTGGAAGGCTACAACCCCGGTATCAGAGAGGTGGTGCGCCGTTCGGCCAAAGTCATCGCCGATGACTATGCCTATTTGCAGGCCGAGTTGGATCGATTCTGGGCTCAGGTGGTCGTTTCAGAATCCGGTGAAGCCATCAAGTTCGACTTGGCAGCCTGGCAGAGTCTGCCTGCCAGCTTTCAACGGTCTACCCTGCGTCGGGCCATCCATCGTCTGCGCCGCTCTCTGCGCAACATCAATTGGATCCACGTCGAAGACGCTCGCCTAGCTCTGTTGGAAAAGCCGGCCGGCACCCAGGTTACTCTGCCCCGGGGCCTGATGCTGACCATGAGCTACCAGACTTTTGTCGTGGCCGACGAGGGCTATGTGGAACTGCCCACCGACCTGCCTTTGCTGGCAGTGGACAGCCTGCCCTTGGCTGTCCCCGGCACGACCCGATTGCCTGAAAGTCAATGGCGCGTCGAGGCGCGCCTGCTAAGCCGAAGTGAGTTGCCTCCAGGGTGGGAGGACAACGAAGACCCCTGGCAGGCGTTTCTCGATCATGGTGTCACCGGTTCGGAGTTGACCCTGCGCCGCCGCCGGCCGGGCGACCGCTTCCAGCCACTGGGGTTGGGGGGAAGGCAGACCACCCTGCGCGAATTCATGATCAACGTCAAGATTCCCGCCCGGTGGCGGCACTTGGTGCCCATCGTAGCCTCACCTCAGCACATCGTCTGGCTGGCCGGCTGGCGCGTGGACGAGCGCGCCAGGGTGACAGCGAGCACGGAGCCGGTTCTGCATTTGAGGTTTGCTCAGTCTCAGTAGATCATAATTGTCACCCTGAGCGGAGCGAAGGGTCTCGTTCTTACAAGAGAAAACGAGATTCTTCGTCGCTTCCCCCTTCGCTCTACTCAGGGCTTCGGCTCACTCCTCAGAATGACAGGTTGTGTGGTAGAGTACTACATGGGGGCTCGTGTAGCAGGTCGGGGGTGTGGGGGACCCCTACGTTTCTCTTTTCCCCAGCGGACCTTGCGGCAGGCTGGGGGGGG
Organism: Anaerolineae bacterium; assembly: GCA_029933115.1. GTDB lineage: Bacteria > Chloroflexota > Anaerolineae > E26-bin7 > E26-bin7 > E26-bin7. Next base: position 18,259 of record JAOZOT010000009.1, read on the forward strand.
AAGCAGCACCTGCATGGCTTGACGAATTCCTATGGAGAGAACGCATGGACTGGGATGTCTTCATAAGTCATGCTTGGGAGGATAAAGAAGCAGTCGCTCGCCCTTTAGCCAAGGCACTGGAAAGAGAGGGGCTCCGCGTATGGTACGATGAGTTCACGCTTCGTGTCGGTGATAGCCTTCGTCGCTCAATTGATCATGGGCTGGCCAACTCAAGGTATGGCGTTGTCATTCTAAGCCCGAACTTCTTCGCCAAGGAATGGCCCCAAAAGGAACTGGATGGACTTGCGGCTCGGGAAGTCTCCGGCGAGAAAGTGATTCTCCCCGTCTGGCATAACATCACTGCTGACCAAGTTAGAGAGTACTCGCCCACCCTGGCAGATCGGGTTGCAGTATTATCGGATCGTGGCCTTGAGCACGTCGTCGAGGAATTGCTCCGCGTCATAAGGCCAGCCTCTAAGCCAGCGCGTCGCCTCCGCTCCGAGAATGATAAGCACGGAATCCAATACGGCCCTGAAGTGGCGCAAATATTGAGTCATTATGAAGGAAAACGCATCAAAGCCAATAGAGAGGACAAGCCTAATCAGTATTTTGTCCACAAAGGCGTGTTGCACCATTTAGATGTAGAAGCCGCACGAGTCTGTGATAAGCGAATAGGACCCTTTGAGGATCTAGACTCGAATGAGGAATTCATACTTGATATCAAAGAGATCAAGGGCTCGCCGTACGACCGTTTGCAGATGATCGAAGTGTTGGACCGTATCGAAGCCGAAAAACCACGGCAGCCATTGAAAGAAAAAATATTGACTGCTTTGCGCGATCCAATGTGGCAGATGGTTGGGGTCGTTGTCGCCGTTATAACTCTTGGCTGGGGAGTCTATACTTTCTACACCGCTGGGGATGGCTCTGGCCCGACAACACCCTCACCGAGTCCGACACAGACTGCCACGACTGTAGCTCTCCCGACACCAACCAGTAGCCCAACACACACGCCCGTCACTTCTACCGCCACGCCAACCAATACGCCTCTCCCTCCCACAGTTACCCCTACGCTCACTCCCACACTGACTGATACCCCGATGCCGCTATCTCCAACCGATACACCTATGCCTGCTCCACCGCCAGCCGTCGCCGAGGCGGGTCAAGTGTGGGTGAGCCCTATAGACGGAGCAGAGATGGTCTACGTCTCGGCCGGTGAGTTCACTATGGGTTTAAGCGATGCCCAGCTGAACAGTGCCCTAGTCCTGTGCAGTGAGGACTTTGGTAATTGTGAGCGGAATGTATTCGAGGACGAGCAACCACAGCATGCAGTGTACGTGAATGCCTTTTACATTGACAAGACCGAAGTAACCAACGAGCGCTTTGCTCGCTTTGTGGCCGAAACTGATTACCGCACAGAAGCCGAGAGGCAGGGATGGGGCTGGGTCTGGAAGGGCTTATCAGAGGGGGAGAAAGTCAAGGGGGCCGATTGGCGCCACCCTCACGGCCCAGGCAGCAACATCGAAGACAAGATGGACTACCCTGCCGTCCTGATTAGCTGGAACGATGCCGATGCCTACTGCCAATGGGCAGGCAAGCGACTGCCCACCGAGGCTGAGTGGGAAAAAGCAGCGCGGGGCACTGATATGCGCATCTTCCCCTGGGGAGATACCCTCACCGAGGGCAATAGGGCCAACTTTTGCGATGCCAGATGCACCTACGATTGGCGCTACGCCGGGGCTGACGATGGTTATGAGTGGACGGCTCCAGTAGGCAGTTACCCGGCCGGCGTTAGTCCTTATGGGGTGCTGGATATGGCCGGTAACGTTTGGGAATGGGTAGCCGACTGGTACGATCCTGGCTATTACAGCCAATCGTCTTGGTCTAATCCGTCAGGTCCCGATTACGGCGGGAAACGGGTACTGCGAGGTGGCTCTTGGTTTAATATTCGGCTCGACCTCCGATGTACCAGTCGTCATGGTACCAGCCCCAACCTCACGTTCAACGACATTGGGTTTCGCTGCGCCCAGAGTCCGCAATAAGCTAACTATCAATACCTGGAATGGTTGAGGAGGCGAGCATAATAGATGCAAGGCTAGCGATTCTGGAACGGCCAGCTCCGGCAGAGCATCGCGCAACTCTGCGTCATCGAGGTCATCCAGAGTTGCGATCTCGGCTTGGGGGAGCTTTCTCCTGGGCCGGCTGTGACTTACCCCCACCTCGCGGTGGGGGCTTCAGGGCTTGTGGGTAAAGTCAATACCTGTTGGCGGTGGGCAGACCTCAATAGCCACCATCATTGGGGACATCATAAGGAGGCGCACGATGGCTTGGCAAGATCGAATTGTTGTTGATCCAGGAATTCTTGTGGGGAAACCTGTTGTGAAGGGTACACGCCTCGCTGTGGAGTTCATCATTGATCTCCTGGCCCAGGGATGGACTGAAGCGGAAATCTTGCGCAACTATCCGGGCCTGACGAGAGAAGATATCCGGGCATGCCTGGTCTATGCCAGTATGGTGTTGAGAGCCGAAAAGGTGTATCCCTTTGCGGTATCTGAGGCGTAACAAATGCGCATCTTGGCGAACGAGAACTTTCCTGGAGATGCAGTTGCGGCTTTGCGGGAGCGGGGGCACGACGTGGCCTGGGTGCGCTCCGATGCTCCGGGCAGCAGCGATATCCAAGTCCTCGCGCGTGCCCAGGCTGAAGACCGTGTCCTTGTCACGTTCGACAAAGACTTTGGCGAGCTAGCGTTCCGCTCGGGGCTTCCCGCTTCAAGTGGCGTCGTTCTTTTTCGGATTTCGACGCCATCATCGGCACACGTTGCGCGAGTCGCCGTGGCAGCTCTGGAAAGTCGAACAGACTGGGCGGGACACTTTGCCGTCGTCGAAGACGATCGCATTCGCATGATCCCTCTTCCTGTGGCGATAACCCATGATTGAGTTGGTGCCTTATTACGAAAGAGAAGCCGGCCGCAGCACTGCGGCCGGGGGAGTTACGGAACCGATGCTTCAGGCAGAAGAACCTTACTCAGTCGGGGGATGCCATCCGGCCTGCACCCACCATCGCCGGGCCTCGATAAGAAAGGAATTGTTGAGTCGCAAGGCGACCACAGTTGCACGGCCAACAGGTGTCAAGCCAAGGATGTGTGTCCCGTCGGCGCTCCAGGCAAAGTGGTGGAATTTGGACTGTTACCGAAGTTACTGTCATCGCGCCCCTGTGTGTTTCTTTAGGATCTCGGCCACCCAGGCCGCATCCTCCTCGTCCAGCTCGGGCGGAGGGGGAGGGGCGGAGTAGTCCAGCAATCGTTCGTAGCCTACTAGGTCGAAACAGGCCTTGACGGCGGCTTGCAGATCCAGGGGTACGTCGGGGTCTGGGGGTAAGAGGGGCACCGGCACGGTGGGCAAAGGCTCACGCAATGAAATCGGCCAGATTTGGGTGAAGGGGCGGCGGGTCGCCCGGCTGAGGTAGACATAGTAGGACGCCGGCGGCAGTTCGCCTAGCAGTGGGATGCGTCGGCCCTGGCGCAACAGATCAATCTCCAACAAGTGAGTCTGCGTTTGCAGCAGTTCCATACGTCGTTCGGCGTACTCGCGTGCGCCTTCGCCTCGCTTGTTGACCGGCGACAGAATCTCCAGGAGTGTGACCAGGCGACGTTGTTCCACATCGCGGATCTCCACACTGAGTAGAGGCACTTCTTCAGAGACGGGGCTGGCCAGTTCCACGGCCGGTTCGGTCACAACGGCTCCCGCACCACCAGGCGCAACTCTTTCGGCTGCGTTCAGGACAGGAGCCGGCTGCACCCTGGGAGGCGCAACTATGTGGACGTCAGGATAGAGGATGCGCTCCGTCGGCAGGTCAAAGATGCCCAGGAGGGGACGGTCGAGCACGTAGCGCTTCGCCAGCAAGGCCACGTATTTGGGTGCCAACAATGGCATCAACTGCACACTGATCTGGTTGGCCAGGCGATCGTGAAACTCTTGCCACATCTCGCCTTCGAGGTAGGGATCCATGCCGGGAAAAGGGGATGGCATCGGATTTTCCTTTCGATACCTGACTTCGCATCTCTTGATGCATTTCCTCCGGTCGGATTCATTATACTCTCAATTCAGACGAGTGTCAAAATAATGGCTGTACTCGCTGTGGAGTTCATCATTGATCTCCTGGCCCAGGGATGGACTGAAGAGCCTTACTCACCCGTGGGCTGTCACCAGGGCCTCTCCTGACATTCATACCGTGCCATCACTTGCGACGGCGGCGGAGGCCCGTTTTGCTGTACAGCGGGAGCAACACGGCCATAGCTTTGAAGGCCAGGGAGTCCATTGTGGCCCTGGCTGCAACTTTCATCTCCTCGAGAGAGAGGTTCCCCACGGGCACGAACCGCCAGGCCACCAGGCGGGGCAATGTCTCCAGCACGCCCATGTGCACCACAGCCGCTGCCCAGGTCAGGCCGCCGCCGAAACCGACCAGCACCAGGTTGTCGCCCTCGTTGACCCGTCCCTCTTCGATGGCTTCGCAGAGGGCGATGGGTATGGAGGCGGCCGAGGTGTTGCCATAGCGGTCCACATTGATGAAAACTTTGTCCTCGGGCAGTCCCAGGTGACGGCGGGCTAGCTCGATGATGCGCAGATTGGCCTGGTGGGGAATAAGGAGGTCAATGTCGCTGAGGGATAGGCCGCCGGCCTTCACAGCCTCAACAGCGGCTTTGCTCATGATGCGGGTGGCAAACCTGAAAACGCGGCGCCCATCCATCCTGATGTAATGAGTTCGCTCCTCGAGGACTTTTTGGGAGAAGGGTTCTTTGCTGCCGCTGGCCGGTACTATGAGGGCATCGGCCAGCGAGCCATCGGAGCCGAGGACGAAGGATAGCACGCCGCCGGGCATCTCGCTGGCGGTGAGCACTACTGCTCCCGCTCCATCGCCAAAGAGCACACAAGTGCTGCGGTCTTCCCAGTCCACGAAGCGGGAGATGAGCTCAGCCCCGATGACCAACACGTTGTCATAGGTGCCGTTGGCAATGAACTGATGGGCGGTGGCCAGAGCGTAAACGAAACCGGTGCAGCCGGCCACCAAGGTGAAAGCGCCCACACCCTTTGCCCCCAGCATGTCTTGGATCATGCTGGAGACTGGAGGCAAAAAGTGGTCAGGGGAGGAAGTGGCTACGATAATCAGGTCCAGGTCCGTTGGCTTGAGCTGCGCTTTTTCCAGGGCAGCGCGGGCTGCCTCCACCGACATGGTAGCTGTGGTCTCCTCTGGCGCAGCGATGCGCCTCTCCCGGATGCCGGTCCGGGTGACAATCCATTCATCGCTGGTGTCCACCATCTTCTCCAGGTCCTGGTTGGTCAGGACTTTTTCGGGGGCATATTTGCCCCACCCGACGATGCGAGAGTATCTGGTCATCAGTCACCTCCATTTATTGTCCAAAAAAACCAAAATATCGAGCCAAGGTAAAGGGACAGGCTTCAAACCATGTCCCTTTTTGATCTATCCAGGCAGAGCGCGCTGAGTCTTGGCAGTTCGAGTGTGAATCCAGTAGGCGACGATCCCGGCCACCGAGAAAACCGAGCCCAGGGCGGCCGCTCCGATTAAAATCTCTTTCCTGCGTCTTCTGAAAAGGTGAATGGGGTGCAGAGACTTTGTCAAGCCCTTGGCTTGGGGGCTCGGCCGAGAGGCCAACCGCTGACGGGCTGCTGTCAGCAAGCTCTGGCGCAGATTCTCACAGAAGGCAGGATCGGGCTCCACCGGAGCCAAAACGTTTTTGACCTTTCTGGCCAACGCTAGCAGGGATCGAAGCGTGTCCTGTTGCTCAGCGAGTGAGGCCAGGTACTCTGCTTCTTCGTCTGCTCCTGTATTCAATTTGTCGGCGTGGATGGCTAGTATCTCGATCAGTTTCCTGTCTGCCATGATAGTCTCCGAAGGTGTTGTTGGAGCGCACAGCTCCTGAGATGTTCACCTTCCCGCAAGCTGAGGCGGTATCCGTGCCAAGGCCATGCCCGTGAGGCGGCTTTCAGGCTGCTGCCAAAGTGAATTTCAAGCCCGCGGGAGGGTAGCCGTCAACTGCGAGTGAATCGCGAAAGGGTCTCATAGGCTCATAAGCCTGCACTATGAGCACATCGCTTGTGCCGGGTCTGCCATCCGGCAGCCCACTCCGAGCTAGAGCTCAGGGTTGAGCGGCCCAGGCCTGCCCCTCGAATCTGTGCAGGGCCGCCTATACTTTGTAGGCGAAGAGGCCAACGATGCCCGGCCCACCGTGCACAGTCAGAGAAGCGACCAGGTCACCGACCATGGTCTCCTGGCAGTTGAACCTGGCTTTGGCCTTTTCCAGTACGGCCTGTCCTTCTTCTGGGGATCGGGCGTGGATGGCGGCTATGTTAATCGGGTCGGTCGTGCCCATTTTTTCTTCGGTGAGTTCCAGCACGCGATTTATGGCTTTCGACCTGGTGCGCACGTTCTCGCAGGCCTCAAGGAGGCCGTCCTCTATTTTGATGATGGGCTTGATGTCAAGCAAGGAGGCAAAGGCCGTCGCCAACCGGCCTACTCGCCCGCTCATTTGTAGGTATTTCAAAGTCGCCGGTGTGAGGAAGAGACACATGTTGTCCCTGATCTCCGCCAGCCGTTTGAGGATGTCCTCTCTGCTTTGGCCGGCCTCGGCTGCCCGCGCTGCCTCCAGTACCATATACCCTGTCCCGAAGGAGATGGTAGCGGAGTCAAAGACCTCGACGTCGGCTTCGGGTACCATGTCTTTGGCCAGGATGGCTGACTGGTAGGTGCCACTGTGTTTGCTGGTGATGGTGATGGAGAGAATTGAATGACCTTGCTCTGTCAACTCACGGTAGTAGTCGGCGAACTTGCCCGGTGACGGCTGCGAGGTGGTAGGGATAATGCCTAATTCGTCAATTTTCTTGTAGAAGAGGTCACGGTCAATGTCCACATCTTCCTCGTAGGTCTCTGTGCCGAATTGAATGGCAATGGGTGCCACTCTGATGTCATACCTCTGCAACTGTTCTGGAGACAAGTTGCAGGTGCTATCGGTCACAATCTTGATCATGGCTCAAAACCCCTTTCCTTCAGTTCCTTTCGTAAGACGACCAGGGTGCGGTGGTAGAGGGATTTGATGGCTCCTTCGCTGCGCCCCATTATCTGGCCGATTTCGGCATTGGACATTTTTTCCACGAATTTGAGGATCAAGAGTTGCTGGCGGTCGGCAGGGAGATGTCTGATGGCCCGCAGCAGGGTCTCTCTTTCCTCGTTAGCCTCGATCAGTTGGAGGGGGTCAATCTTGCGCCGGCCGGCCAAGACCAGTTCGTCGAGGGGAATCACCTGGCGGCGGCTTTGATCGCGGTGCCAGTTGGCCACCAGGTTGTGAGCGATGCGATAAAGCCAGGCCGAGAAGGGCACCCCTCGGTGCACGTAACCATCCAGGTTGCTCAAAGCACGGTAAAAAGTCTTGGCGGTGAGGTCTTCGGCGTCATGATGGTTGCCGGTTCGGTAATAGATGTAGTTGTAGATTTTCTTCACGTACCTCTCGTACAGGACGCCGAAGGCTGCCGGGTCTTCTTTGGCTCTCTCTACCAGTAGGGCTTCTTCGTTCTCGGTCACCTGAGGGCCTTTCCTCGCGGATGTTACGGCCCTCGGCGTTTCTGTCTGTTACAACACCAAAGGCCGCTGATAGTTACGACAAGTATAGCAGAATTGTGGAGCAAGGTCAACACCGACCCCGTTTGTCTCATGTTGACGAGGGAGATGGGGTGGGGTATAATAAAAACCAAGTTGAAAGAAGGAAAGGAGGAGGTCTCGATGTATAAGAAGCTCTTTATCCCCGGTCCCACCCACGTTCGCGACGAGATTCTGCAGGCCCAGGCGGAACCGATGATCGGCCATCGGGCCCAAGAGTACGCTGAGCTCCAGGCCGAGGTCACCCCCAAGCTCCAGAAGATGCTTTACACCGACCAAGTCGTGTTTCTGTTCGCTTCCTCGTCCACCGGTGTGATGGAAGGAGCCGTGCGCAACCTCACTGCCAAGAAGGTGCTCAACACAGTTTGCGGCGCATTTGGCCGCCGCTGGCACGAGATTACCAAGGCCAACGGCATCCCCTGTGATGTGCTGGAGGTCGAACCTGGCCACGGCATCACTCCTGAACTGGTGGACAAAGCTCTGGCCAAAGGAGGCTACGACGTTATAACTATCGTCATGAACGAGACCTCCACCGGTGTAATGAGCCCGGTCGGAGACATCGGCCGGCTGGTATACGAGAAGTACCCCGAGGTGATGGTTCTGGTGGACGCCGTAAGCTGCATGGCCGGGGTCAAGATCGAGTTCGACGCCTGGCACCTGGACGTCTGCCTGGCTGGCGTCCAAAAGTGCTTTGCCCTACCACCTGGCCTGACCGTCTGTGCGGTGAGCCGGCGCGCTCTGGAAAAGTGCGCCACCGTCCCCCGGCGGGGCTATTATTTCGATTTTGCACACAACTACAAGTACTATCAAAAGAACCAGACTCCGGCCACTCCGGCCATCAGTCTCATCCAGGCGCTGAACAGGCAGATGGACGACATCCTGGCCGAAGGGCTGGAGGAACGCTGGCGACGCCACGTTGACATGGCCGAGGTAGTGCGAGAATGGGCCAACGAATACTGGGCCATGTTCCCGGAACCAGAGTTTTACTCCAATACTTTGTCTTGCATCAAAAACACGCGCGGCGTCAACGTCGCAGAGATGAACGCAGAACTGGGCAAGCGCGGGGCTATGATCTCCAACGGCTACGGCCCGTTCAAGGAAAAGACCTTCCGCATCGCTCACATGGGGGACCTGACAGTGGACGACATGCGTTGGGTCACAGCCCAGATCGGCGATATCCTGGGGCTCGGAGCGGGCTGATTCGGGAGAGGTGCGTCATGGCAAACAAATCGAAGGAGGCTGAATTAGAGGAAGAAGGATGGACCAGGCAGTTCACGGCCGATGAACCTCGCCTGAGCGAGGCCGTCGAAATGTACAAGTCGCTGGGCTTTGAGGTGCATCTGGAGCCCGTAGTCCCCGACGAGAATTCGGAGGAGTGCGCTACTTGCTTCGAGGTCATGTGCGGCCGCTATAAGACGATCTATACCAGACCGGCAAAAGGCGGAGGCAGCGAGGAAGTGCTGGTTTGTGGGAAGAGTGAGGTGCTAACATGAGCTTTGAACGAACTCGCGGCGGCAAACTGTTGTACCTGGGTGAGTATCAGCAGGCTGTCGAGATGCTGACGAGGGCCATCGAGCTTGAGCCCGATGAGGCCGATATCTACATCAACCGGGGGGCGGCCTACGCTGCTCTGGCAGAGTACGAGTTGGCCATCGCTGACTATGATAAGGCTATCGAGCTTGACCCTGACAACGTGACTGCCTACAACAATCGAGGCCTGGCTTATGCTTCCAAAGGGGACTACGAGTCGGCTCTGAGAGACTATGAGCGGGCTATGGAGCTGGATCCTGATAATGCCATTGTCTACAACAACCGTGGAGTGGCTTATGAGGCCCAGGGGGACCAGGAGCGTGCTCTGGCCGACTACAATCGAGCTATTGAGTTGGACCCCGAATACGCTGCGGCCTATTATACTCGTGGAACCCTATATGCCGGTCGGGGAGACAATGAGCAAGCCATAGCTGATTACGATCAGGCCATCAACTACAATAACAAATTTGCCGCTGCCTACTACAGCCGGGGAGTAGCCCGAGGGCTCCTGGGTCATTACGAGCAGGCTTTGGCTGATTTTGAAAAGTATCTGGACCTCGCCCCACGAGCCTCTAACAGGGAACAGGTGGAAGCCATCGTCAGAAGGCTGAAAGGCTAGACCTGACGGGTTTGCAAATCTATCAGATCTGGTCAGAAGCGGAGAAAAACTAGAATGCATCTCGTAAAAGTCAGGATTCACAGCGACAGATACCCCACTAATCGGATCTATCCGTTCAACATTCCCGTTATCAGGGAAACGCCGGAGTTGATATTCAAAAAGCCCGTCGCCTTTTTTGTGGGCGAGAACGGGACAGGAAAGTCCACCCTGTTGGAGGCCATCACCCGGAAGTGTGGCATCCATCTGTGGGATAAACCCCGGCGGCACCTGGCTCACAACAACCCTTTCGAGACCAGGTTGGCGGACTATATCACTGTAACCTGGTCAGAAGAAGGGCGTGTGCCGGGCTCCCTTTTCAGAGCCGAGACCTTCCGGGACTTTGCCGACTTTATTGACGACGTGGCTCTCTGCGACCCTGGCCGGTTGAAGTATCATGGCGGGCACATTCTGAACATGCTGTCGCACGGTGAGGGGATCCTGGCCTACTTCAGTGGGCGCTACCGCATCAAAGGGCTCTACCTTCTCGACGAGCCCGAGTCTGCGCTTTCGCCCTCAAGCCAGGTGACATTTCTGAGACTGTTGCAACAACTGGAAGCAGAAGGCCATGCCCAATTCATCATGGCTACCCATTCTCCAATTCTGCTGGCCTATCCGGGGGCTCAGATCTTCAGCTTTGATTCACCCCGCATCGAGGAGGTGGGGTACGAAGACACTGCACACTACAAAATCTATAAACAGTTCTTCACCGATCGGACTGTTTTCTTAAAACCCTGAACAGGGCTTTAAATCAAGATGAGGTGCGTTGCATCTGAGACTGTCCCTTCAGGAAGGCCCTGAACCCTGAAAGAGGCTCTTGACATTGCTTGGACCCTATGTTATACTAATACCAATGGGATACCGGTGCACGTTCCTTGTTAGTGATTGCCTGAGGCCTGTTACTTGTGTTGCAATCACTGCTGTTGCGGTGTAGGAGTGAGGCAGCAGTGGTAGACGACAGGCGTAGAACAGTTTTGGGGGGAGGGAGGCAGGAATAGCAATGGGGCTGTTGGCACTCTTGGGAAGAGATAACACTTTTTTTCATCGCGTTTATCTCTGGTGGTGCAAGAGTGCGACCTCTTTCTCTGCCGCGTGAATACCAAGTTGAGTCTGCGGGCGACTTGACTTGGTTTTTTGTTTAAGTGGAGGGTCTGAGTTGTGCCAATATATTGTTGGTCACAACCGGACCTGCAATCGCGACAGTGGTGGAAAGGGGGGGATGCTATTTGGGAAAAACGCCTCAGTGTTATCGGTTTTTTGTTTTCCTGCTGGTAAAGGGAGGGAGAAAAGATGCCGCAGTATAAGTACGTCCTGGAAGAA
>JAOZOT010000115.1 GCA_029933115.1 Anaerolineae bacterium
ACCTGCGGGAGGGTGACCTGGGGCGGGCGTGAGGGCAATGACCCTCCCGCAGGGTCCGCAACCTGCGGGAGGGTGACCGTGACGTAGGGACAACCTTCGCGGCCGTCCTAGTTCAGGAACGGAGAGGTAAAATGGCCGACCTTTCAATTGAGGAAATACCTCTGGGTGATCCACGCCTGCGGGAGTTTGTGGAGGTGCCCTGGCGCATCCACCGCGGCGATCCTTATTGGACCCCGCCCCTCAGGGCAGACCTCCTGGGCAACAAGCTGTTGGGACTGGTTGGCCTGCTGACCCCAGAGCATCCCTACCACCGGGATGCTGAGGTCACCCACTTCCTGGCCCGGCGCGATTCCGAGCTGGTGGGGTCCATATCCGCAGCCATCAACCACCGCTTCAACGAATATCACCACACCCGCATCGGCTTCTTCGGCTTCTTCGAGACGATAGAGGATTTCGAGGTAGCCCAGGCCCTGTTGGACGCAGCGCGGGCCTGGGTCAAGCAGCGAGGGATGGAGGTGCTGCGTGGCCCCGGCCAGTACTCCAATGCCACCCACGAGCGGCAGGGCGTCCTGGTCATGGGCTTCGAACACCCCCCCACCGTGGAGCTGACCCACAACCCACCCTACTACGGCCGGTTCCTGGAACGCTACGGGTTCCACAAGGCCAAGGACTACCACGCTTATGAGTTGGAGGTTCAGACGCCGGTTGACCCACGCCTGGAGCGGCTGGCGGAACGCGCCCGCGCCCGGCGGCACATCGAGACGCGGATGGCCAACATGAAAGCCCTTCACGAAGAACTCCGCTTATTGGTCCGCATCTACAACGAGGCCTGGGCTCAGAACTGGGGCTTTTTGCCCCTCACGGACGAGGAGGCGGACGCCCTGGCGGAGAGCCTGCGCCCTGTGCTGGATCCTCCTCTGCTGCGCTTTGCCACTGTGAAAGGGGAACCGGCGGCTGTATTCGGCGCCCTGCCCGACCTTTATGTGCCGCTGCGGCCTCGCTGGCGTTGGCCGCACGATACAGACTTGATGCGGCTGGCGCGGGTACTGCTCCAGCGCCGCCGCATACCGCGCTTGCGACTCATGTTCTTCGGAGTGCGCCCGGCCTTCCGGCGGACGGGCGTTGATGCTGTTATATTCCTCGAGGCGAAGAAATATGCTATGGCCCGGGGCTACCAGTGGTGTGAGACTTCTATGCTGCTGGAGGACAACGACCTCATCTTGAAAGTGTCCGAGCACATGGGGGGCCGTCACTACAAGACCTGGCGCATTTATGATATGGAGCTGTAACCTGCCCGCAGGCTTAAATTGCTCTTATCATCAGTGCATCAGCAGGTAGTGATGGGCTGAGATAGCGGCTTTGGCTCCCTCCCCAATGTGCACCAACACCTGCTCCGAAACGTGGGTCACATCGCCGGCGGCGAACACCCCGGGCCAACTGGTAGCGCAATACACGTCTACAATGATGTGACCATCGCTGTCGCAGTTGATCCACTCCCGTACCAGGTCAGAGTTGGGGGTGCGCGGCAACTTGACAAACACTCCCTTGACCGGTATCTCACGTACCTCCCCATCTGGCATTGCGACCACAACTCCTTCGACGAAATGCTCACCGCACACCTCTTTCACCTCCACGCCCTCCGAGATCTCGACGTTCTGCATCCGGCGAAGCCTACGCGCCAAGGGGGTATCCGGTAGCGGTGCGGGGGCCAGCAGATAGACCCGGTGCGCCTTGCGAGCCAGATCGGCCGCGGACCATTGGGCGCGTCGCCCTTTCCCCACCACAGCCACATCTTTACCCAGGAACAGGCTGGCATGAGTAGTCGCTGAGTAGCTTAAGCCACAGCCGGTCAGCCGGGCCTCGCCTGGGACGTTGAGGCGCTGCGGCTTGGCCCCGGTCGCTACAATAATAGTTCGTCCTTCAAAACAATCACCCCGCGCCGTGTTCACGACAAAGTTGTGCTCCTCGGGCAGCACCTTGGTTACGATGTCGAAACTACGCACAAAGTCCAGGTAGTCGAGCTGGCGACGGAAGGTGTCCAACAGCGTCTCGCCGGTGATGACCTCGCGCCCCTCCATCTCTTCCAACTGCATAGCATAAGTCGTCTGACCGCCCCATCGCTCAGCGACGATCAGCGTCTCCAGCCTCTGGTTGATGGCTACCACAGCGGCAGCGATGCCTGCCGGCCCACCGCCGATGATGATCAAATCGTACATAACCCCTTTCCTCCTCGTCAGGCCCACTCCTTCGGCACAGGTGGGATAAGCCCCTTGTCCATCATGAAGTGAGTCATCTCCTGCGCGTGCCGGATAATCTGCTTGGCCTTGTCCAGCAGTTCGTCACGAGACAGGCTGAGACGAGCCACGCCTTGCTCTTGTGCCCTCACGCCGACGGCTGCCGCCTCCCGTGGGAAGACCTCCCAGTCGTCCATCGTGGGCAAGATGTGGTCCTCGTCGAGCCCACGTTCTTCTGCACAACGGGCCAATTCCTCGGCGGCGGCGATGGCCATCTCATCGGTGATGGTCGTGGCCCGCACGTCCAGCACACCCCGGAAGATGCCGGGAAAGCCCAGCGAGTTGTTGATCTGGTTGGCAAAGTCGCTGCGGCCTGTGCCCACGATGCGTGCCCCGGCCTCCTTCGCCTCCCAGGGCCAGATCTCGGGGATAGGGTTGGCGCAGGCGAATACAATCGCTTCCTCGGCCATCCCCTTCACCCATTCCGGCCGGATCGTCCCCGGGCCAGGCCGACTGGCGGCGATGCACACATCGGCTCCGCGCATGGCCTCGGCGGGGCCGCCACGCCGCCCCTCGGCATTGCTGTGCTGACAAATGCGCCACTTGTCTACGAACTCGATCTTGCGCTGCGCAATGTCCTCCCGCTCTGGGTGCAGGATACCCTTGCTGTCGCAGGCAATGACGTTGCCAAACCGGACCCCCGAGGCAAGCAGCAGGCGCAGTGTCGCGACGTTGGCCGCGCCGGTGCCGATCACCGCGACCTTGACGTCCTCCATCCGCTTGCCCACTACCTTCAGAGCATTGATCACCCCTGCCAAGATGACCGTGGCTGTCCCTTGCTGGTCGTCGTGCCAGACCGGGATATTGACCTCGGGGTCGGTGCGTAGCATGTCGAGCACGCGGAAGCACTTGGGTTGGGAGATGTCCTCCAGGTTGACCCCGCCGAAGGAAGGCTGCAACCACTTGACGGCGAGAATGATGCGGTAGGGGTCTTTAGTATCCAGGCAGATAGGCACAGCGTCCACGCCGCCCAGGTATTTAAAGAGCAGCGCTTTTCCCTCCATCACCGGCAGCCCGGCAGCAGGGCCAATGTCGCCCAGGCCCAGCACCCGCGTGCCGTCGGAGACAATAGCGACGGTATTGCCCTTGTTGGTATATTCGTAGGCCAGGTCCTCGTCCTCATGGATAGCCCGGCAGGGAGCGGCCACGCCCGGCGTGTACCAGATGGCAAAGTCATCGAGCCCACGGACAGGGCACTTGAGCGCGGTCTGTACCTTGCCGCGATAGAAGGGATGGAGCCGCATCGCATCTTCCGCCGGTTTTTTGGCTTTTGCAAGCAACTCTTCTTTGGTCAGCATCAAACTTCCCCTTTGAGTGTATCGGAAAAATCGAGGTGCACCCTCCGAGAGTAAAACGTGGGGGGCAGTGAAGCCACACAGGTATGCAGTGGGCTGTCACCAGCCCCGGCTGTGAGTGCTGACAGGGCCAAATTGGCCACGTGAACTGCCCTCCTGGGTACACCAACCGGCCCAGATCGGTACTTCATCCCGATCCAGGCTGATGGTTTGCACGTTAAAAATCCAAGCTGCTGCTGTCTGCCGGGCAACAGCCGCCTGATTTCCGCAGTGCACCATCTTCTCCAGGTCAATGGCGATGACCGTCATCGCCTGGGCAATAAAGTTCATCGGTTCGCTGCGGTAAGGTGCTTTATCACCGTGATGATAGGTGTTGCCGTGACCGAATACGTTCTCCCAGGCCATGCGCTGTTTCTGAGCCCGCTTGTATTCTTCAGTGCGGTTGGCGATGTGGTTCTCCTGCCGGCGCTGATGGTGGGTGGGATACACGGTGAGGGTACGGGCGTGCGGTGAGTCTTTCCCCACGCACTGCTCCCGCAGGGGACAAGTGGCGCAACTCGTTCCCTCGTATGTGACCTTGCCATCACGGTGACGCTTCGCTTCGGCCATCGGCGTTTCATTGAGACAGAGCAACCGTCCCTCTTTCCAGACAAAGCACTCGGAGCCAAAGCATCCCTTGGGACTACGGTGGTCACGCGGGGCGATGTAGCCTTTCGGTTGTGCTTCATCAAGGGCCTGGTAGACACCTGGGAAGTCAAAAGCGCCGTCGAGCGCCATGCTTTCGGCCTGCCCCGGCACGTGTCCTTGGTGCTGCTTGAGCGCCGAAGGGAAGAGTTCTGCTTGCCGGCGATTTGCACCGGCCCGGTGATCGGTGCCCAAATCCAGGCCGCACAGGCACGGTGAGCGATGCGAATAGTAAGATACCGGCTATCAATGCAGATTTCCGAGGCGTCGTTGACGGCGAATGCTTCCATCGCTTCCTCCCGGCAGTTTTGTCAGGAGGATTATGCCACAATTCCCCTCAGAACGGTAGTGGACACTCCGGAAATAGCTGTGACACGTTACATAAAATCGAATTTTCCGATAGTCTCATTACCAGAAAGAAGCCGAAAAGCAACCAACGTAGGTCAAGGAAAAGCATTGCGGCCTAAAACTTTGCTCTCCTCAGCGGCCTCGATAAGCTGTGCGACCGAGACGATGGGGCCGTATTTCGCTTTCAGCGCCTCAAGGCCCGCCCTCTGCTCGGCGTAGACTTCAAACAACCTGGGGGGGATGTTTACCTCCTTCCGGTAGGCCTCTTCCTGCAGATCAATCCTGGCCAGGATGTTGTCCACGTAGAGTGTAAATTGCTTCTCATAGAGTTCCTTCGGGTACTCTTTGCCAATCCCAGCAAACAACTCTCGAAGGTCTTCGTACTTTGGGATGAAGCCGATGGGCGTTTCAATGGCATCAACTTCTCCATGCGCCCTTCGTTCGAGCCAGCCAAGCCATACTTTTACGTCGCGCTTCTCACCCAACAGCCCGTTCCCTCCACCACCACGAGCCTCATGCGTCAGGAAGTAGTTCAATCCGGCCATGACAGGTTTGTGCTTTAGCTTGTCGGAGTTGAAGAAGGCAAACTGGGCATCCATATAGTCGGCCAGCGGCCCGGGGATAAACGGCTCGTTGGCCCAGGGCTGGCGTCTGACGCCCTTGGCCCCAACCTCCGTCGCGGTGGCTGCCGAGAGGATGGAAGCCCCGATGACCACACCGTGATCAGGGTTCTTGGCGACCCAGACGGGGGGCATGGTGTCGCTGTCCCGCCCACTGTAGGTGATAACTTTGATTTCCACCCCGCGCGGGTCTTCGGCTGCGGCTTCATTGTAGTTTCCAATGAATTTGTTGGCCACTGTGCATCGTGCGTTCGGATGCGAAAGTGGTATGGGTTTGCCATTTTCATCCGTTTTGCCTTCCCACCACTCACCCTGGAAGTTAACTCCTCTCTTGGGGTGTTCCTCTCCGTCCCCAACCCAATGCGGCACTCCGTTCTCGTCAATCAATACGTTGGTCCAGATCACCTCCGCGCCTTCCTCTCTCAGAGCCTTCATCAAGTACGGATCGCTTTCGCGGTTCACATCCTGGACGATTCCAAAGATCCCAACCTCAGGGTTAATAGCCCGCAACGTCCCGTCTTCAGCGATCCACAGCTGGGCCAGGTCATCGCCGATGAAATCCGTGCCGACCATGGCCGTCGTGGTTTTCCCACATCCAGAAGGCGCTGCTCCGGCGAAGAACGTCTTCCTTCCGCCAGGCCCTGTCAGACCGGTGATAAACATGTGTTCCGATAGTTCCTGTTCTCTGCGGTAATAGGTGGCCAGGTCCACTGCAAACCGATGATTGCCTTTCTTCAGCAGCAGTGTGTTGCCCGCATACGTACAGAACATCGAGAACGTCGTCAGCCAGCTTCGGTCCATAAACACCCTGGCCTTTGGCAGGTCCTCTGGCCTGTTGGGCCCTTCGCTATGGACGTTGGTGAAAAACAGTCCTGCACGTTGCACTTCTTCATCGAATCGGTCATAGACGTGCCTGTATAGGATGTTGGCCGAGTGCATAACGTACGTTGAGGTCGTGATCTCCAGGGCCGGGATGGCAGCCCGAGCGCCGATGGGCCCCCTGCTAAAGAAACCGACCAGCAACGTTTTCCCCTTTGCGATGCCTGCCATGTAGGTTTTGACATACTCGTACGCTTCATCCCGAAGGATACTCTTGGCCAGCACACTGACCTTTTCGCCTTCGTTCACGATGTAGAACGTGCGGTCAATGATGCGCGCTTGCTCCTGGGGAAGGTCGAAGTGAATGGTGTGGCCTTTCATAGGCAGGGGCTGCTCTTCGCCTTTCTCCAGACTCATTTCCCGGACTCTCTGAACATCCGCGTCTGAACCGGTGTTCACAAAAACCGTGTCAGGGTCGGTCATTGAAATCGCGTTGGCGATTTTGAGCAGCGCTTCTTCATTGGTGATCTTGCTCAGCTTGGCCAGGTTCTCTTGGTCACATTTGAGCTCGAACAGAGCGCGCGCTTCATCCACAGTCCTGATGCCGCCGACCTCGGCCAGGATGTCAATGCCTTTTTTCAGTTCTAACATGCTGTGTTCCTTCTTTGATCCTTGGTATGACTTTGTGGCACACAAACGAAACCGGCTGTAGCAAAATGCCGGTCAAAGGTGAACGCCTTGGTGATCTCCATCTTCTGCATCAGCGCAAAGCTGACCGCGTCCACATAGCTGAAATCCTGGTCGGCGTACTGTCGCAGGATCTGCCTGGCCTGATACTCCAGGTCTGGACTGGACCAGACACACTCGATGCGTGATGACCGCTCGATGATGTCCAGAAACCCCATCGCCGCTGCATGGCTCACAGACCGCCGCAGGTTCACATAGGTCTCTGCAACAACGAGATTGGTAGTGATCAGGTGGCGATGGGCCTGCAACACTTGCCGGTAGAACGCACTGGCGGGCTGATGATATTGATCCCTGGGGTCAATGACAGCCAGCCAGGCCCCGGTGTCCACGAACAGCTTCTCAACGACCATCATCTTTAGCCTGCCATTGGATGATGTAATCATCGTGGCGGACAGACAGGTCGCCAGGGCTGTCCGTGTCCTCTCCTGCCAGCCCAATTAGCTTCATCGCCGGGTCTTCCTCTGGCGGGATCACCTCGCGGGCCAGGTGCTCCAGTCCTCGACGCAGCACAGCCGCCTGCGAAATGCCCAACCGCTGAGCCAGACTGGCCAGCAATGACTGGTGAACCGTATCCAGGTAGACTTGTACCGGCTTCTTCTCTGTGACAGCCATCTTTTCCCCTCCCACAGCTCAAAGATACATTTACCCTAATGCATGTATTCTATCACATGAAAACACAAATGTCAAAGGGGCGGATTCCAGGATTCAGTAGAATCCAGCTTCAGGCGGGGAAGATCTTCCCTGGGTTCAAAATCCCCTTCGGGTCGAGGGCTTTTTTGATGTTGCGCATGACGTCTATGGCAATGGGGCCGAGGTTCATTTCCAGGTAGGGGCGCTTCAGGGCGCCCACGCCGTGCTCACCAGAGAGGGCTCCGCCCAACTCCACGGCGGCGGCAAAGATGTCGCCCACAGCTTGCTGGACCCGCTCCCACTCATCGGGGTCACGCCGGTCGAAGAGGATGTTGGGGTGCAGGTTGCCATCGCCGGCGTGGCCGAAAATGACGATGGGCAGGTCGTGCTTCCTGGAAATCTCTTTGAGGCGCGCCACCATCTCCGGAATGGCGCTGCGGGGCACGGTGATGTCCTCGCCCAGCTTGTTGGGCCGCTTTTGGCCTAGCGACGGAGAGACCGAGCGCCGCGCCTGCCACAGCTCATCGCTCTCGGCCGCTGTAGCGGCCACCCTGACTTCACCGGCCCCTTCCTGGCGGCAGATGTCGGCCACAACCTCAATGTCGCGGCTGGCGTCGGCTTCGTCGCCGTCGGTCTCGATGACCAAAATGGCCTCGGCTTCCCGGGGCAACCCTATGTGCAGATAGTCTTCCACAGAGTTGATAGCTGTCTCGTCCATCAGCTCCAACGTGGCCGGCAGGATGCCGGCACTCAGCACAGCGTTGACAGCTCGGCCGGCGTCGGCCAGCCTGGGGAAAGTGACCAGAGCGGTGCGCTTGGCCGGAGGCATCGCCAACAGTTTCACCGTCACCTCGGTGACAACGCCGAGGGTGCCTTCAGACCCGACCATGAGTTGCACCAAGTTGTAACCGGTCACGTTCTTGATAGCCTTGCCTCCGGTGCGGAAAATTCGGCCATCGGCCAGCACCACCTCCAGGGCCATGACATAGTCGCCGGTGACGCCGTATTTCAGACAGCGGGGACCACCGGCGTTGGCGGCCACGTTGCCGCCAATAGTTGACTGCCTGATGCTGGCCGGGTCTGGTGGATAGAAGAGCCCCTCCGCTTCCACTGCTGCGGCCAAGTCGGCCGTGATCACCCCCGCCTGGGCAGTGGCCATCATGTTGTCATGGTCAATCTCCAAGATGCGGTTCATGCGGGTCAGGCTGAGGGCGATACCACCGGAAAAGGGTATCGAGCCTGCCGCCAGGCCACTGCCCATGCCCCTGGGCACCACCGGAATACCCTCCCGGTAGGCTACCTTCAGTATCTCTGAGACTTCCTCCGTGCTGGCCGGCAGGACGGCCACATCGGGCCGGTGCTCGGTAAAAGTGCCATCGTAGGAATAACAGATCAGGTCCTCGGGGGAAGTCAACACCTGCTCCGGTCCGACGATGTTTTGCAGTTCTTCGATGATTTGTTCGTTCATGCTCCTCCGTTTCCACTCCTCGGTTGTGAGCTATTCTATCACCCTTGCCACCAACTCGGTGATGTCCATCACCCGCAGTCGGGCCTTCTCCCGCCGCACAGCACCGGTCAGGGTACGCTTGCATTGCTGGCAAGCGCTCACCAGATACCTGGCTCCTGTGTCGAGGGCCTGGGCCACGCGACGAGCGGCAATGGCCTCGGAGAGCGCACGGTCTATCGTCTCCAGGTTGCCCCCTCCGCCACAGCAGCGGGCGTTCTGGCGGTTGTCGGCCATTTCCACCAGACGGAGGCCAGGGATGCTTTGCAACACGCGCCGGGGCGGATCGTACAGGCCGCTCTTGCGCCCCAGGTCGCAGGGATCGTGATAGGTAACGGTCTCGGGAAAGTCCTTCAATTTCAAGCGTCCCTCCTCGATCAGCTCCGCCAATAGCTCCGTGTCATGCAGCACCTCCAGGCTCATATCCTTCACCACATGGGGATAGGTATGACGCCAAATGTGGTAACAGGAGGGACAGGAGACCACCACCCGCGAGGCTCCGCTGGCTTTGACCTGGGCCACGTTGTGGCGGATCATGGCCTCGGCTTTGTCACCCTGGCCGCTGATGAGCAACGGGTAGCCGCAGCACCATTCCTCACCGCCCAGCAAGGCATAGCTCACTCCGGCCGCTTCCATGACCTCGACCAG
>JAOZOT010000116.1:0-8258 GCA_029933115.1 Anaerolineae bacterium
CCGTACTTTCCGATACCACTCGATGGTCCGGCGCAGCCCTTCTTCAAACGGTACTGCGGCTTCAAAGCCGAACTCCTCGCGAGCGCGGCTGATATCCAATGAACGTCGGGGCTGACCGTCGGGTTTGGAGGTGTCCCACACGATCCGGCCTTTGAAGCCGCTCAGTTTCACAATGAGTTCTACCAATTCTCTGATGGAAATCTCGAAGCCAGCTCCTAGATTGACCGGCTCGCTTTTGTCGTATCGCTCCGCCGCCAGGATGATACCCCTGGCTGCATCCTCGACGTAGAGAAACTCTCGGGTAGCCCGCCCTGTGCCCCATACCACGATATGGTCTTCTCCTTGTTCCATGGCGTCGAAAACCTTCTTGATAAGAGCGGGAATGACGTGCGAAGATTGAGGGTCGAAATTGTCACCAGGGCCATACAGGTTGACAGGCATCAAGAAAATCGAATTGAACCCATACTGCTGCCGATAAGCCTGGGATTGTACCAGCAGCATTTTCTTGGCCAATCCATAAGGGGCATTGGTCTCTTCTGGGTAGCCGTCCCATAGGTTTTCCTCCTTGAAAGGGATCGGCGTGAATTTAGGATAACAGCAGATGGTCCCCAAGGCCACGAATTTTTTCACTCCGGCCAGTCGGGCTTCTTCCATTAGTTGCACACCCATGATGATGTTGTCGTAAAAAAGCTCTCCCGGCTTTTCCCGATTCAATCCAATGCCTCCTACCTTGCCGGCCAGGTGGATCACTATATCCTGGTCGCTTACAGCCTTTCGACAGTTTTCCGGCTTGCGCAGGTCACAGTCCGCTGACCTGGGAACGGTTATAGAGGCTCCTTTCTGGCGTAGTATTGATACTACATAGGAGCCGAGGAAACCGGCTCCGCCGGTGACCAGCACCTTTTTACCCGCCCAGAACGACATCCGATGCTCCTTTAACTGTTCTACCTGACAAAGACTGCGTCTGTAGCTATCTCAAAGCCAGGGAGCACTTCAGAACGAGCTGTCTCGCCTGGACCCCATTTGCCCAACAGGGCATAAGTCCCTTCTCGCAGTACGAAGACTTCGATAGTGTCGGCATCGGGATCCACGATCCAGTACTCCTGCACACCGGTTTCGGCGTACAGGACGACTTTTTCCCGCCGGTCTACCCACCAGTTGCTCGGTGAGAGCACTTCTACCACCAATAGCGGGGCGCCTTCAATCTGCTTTTCGCCTACCATCTCCGGGCGGTCGGCCGGGATGACGATTATGTCTGGCTCCACAGGCGTCTCTTGCCCCGGCAGCATCACGTCAATGGGAGCATCCAACAACTCCCCCAAGTTATGCTCCCACAGGAAATCTTCAATGGCGCGTTCTAGTCGGCGTGAGACCCGTTGGTGTCTGGGTGTGGGGGCTGCGGTCATGTGAAGCACTCCTTTGATCACCTCATAACGCCAGCCATCGCCGGGCAAACGGAGCCAATCCTCGTAGGTCCATTCCCCTTGACGGGGCGGCCAAGGACGCTCAACCTGCTCCCCACCAGCCGGCTTGACTCGCTCTTCTACTGTCTGTGTGACCATCTTCCACCTCACATCAGGCAAAGTCAAACAGCGAACCGAAGGATTAAACGTTGCCCACGCCTTTGTAGATGAACCCTGCTTCGTGGGCTTGCTTCATGCCAAAGACGTTACGTCCGTCAACCAGAACCGGCAGCCGAAGTTGTGCTTTCAGGTTTTCCAGGTCCAACTCGCGGTACTGATCATGGGCGGCCATGACCACCACGCAATCTCTGCCGGTCAGCATTTTTTTCGGGTCGCCGTCGTAGCCACGGACGTAAGGGTCATGCACCGTTACCTCAGCGCCGAGTTCTTCCAGGTGCCTGATAAGAGGGATGGCAGGCGAATTGCGGGTATCATCCGTGTTCTCTTTGTAAGCGTAACCCAGGACTGCTATACGCGCCTCTTGTATTTCTTTGCCGGCCTGGCGCAGGGCCTCTTCCACCAGTTCGACTATGTGCAAGGGCATACTGTCGTTGATGGCCCGTGCTGTGGGGATCAGCTTGGCTTCAAAGTTGCCCTGCGCCCCGTGAACCAGCAGCCACGGATCCTTGGGTATGCAATGTCCACCCACTCCAGGCCCTGGCAGGTGCATGTCTCGCTGAGGAGACTTGTTCACTAGTTGCCGTACTGCCCATACATCAGCGCCCACGTTTTCGCATAGGAGGGCTACCTCGTTGGCGAAAGCGATCTGTACGTCTCGATAGGTGTTCTCAACGGTCTTGACCAGTTCGGCGGTGAGGCAGTCAGTGGGATCCAAATCGGCTTTGACGATGCAGCGGTAGAGTTCTACTGCCGCCTGGGCGGTTTCGGGACTCATGCCGCCTACCACGCGGCTGCAATGCTCTATGTTGGCCAGCAGCTTACCGGGCATGACCCGCTCTGGGCAATTGGCCAAGTAGAAATCCTCGTTCACTTTCAGGCCAGATGCTTGTTCCAGAACAGGCTTGACCACCGTCTCCATCGTCCGTGGAGCGATGGTTGATTCGATGATGACCAAGGTGCCGGGTTGCAAATTCTGCCCCAGTTCTTGCAGGGCGGCCTGTAGCGCTTCATAGCCTGGTTTCCTGGTGGCTTTGTCTACCGGAGTTTCCACAGCGACCAGGGCTATCTGCGCCTGTCGGCATTCGGTATAGTCAGTGGTTGCCTTCAGTCTGCCCTCTCGGATGACCTCAGCCAAAAGCTCTGGTAGGCCGGGCTCTTTGCCTTCGATAGGGCAGATTCCTCGGTTGATTTGTGCTATCTTCTCGCTGTTACGCCGAATCCCCACCACCTGGAACCCAGCTTTGGCAAACATGCAGGCTACAGGTAGGCCCACGTAGCCTAGACCAATGACCACTATCCTGGCCGTCCTGTTATGGATGGCTTTCACCAATTCACTTTCCAAGGGATATCTCCTCTCTCACTTTTCCACCAGAGAGATCACTCTGTTCTCCTGGCCTGATTCGACTAGCTTTTGGGCCAAGGCCAGAACTGCCAAGCCGTCCTCTCCTCGTACTGCCGGCTCTCCGTCTTCGAGCACTGCTTTGACAAAGGCTTCGATCTCGACTCGCAGGGGTTCGCGCTTCTCTATCTTCAGTCGAATCATATTCCCTTCGCTCACTCCCCGTAGCAGGCCCAGGCTCCCCCACTGGCTGTCAGCGTGGTCGTTCTCATAAAAATAGAGGTCCTGGGTCAGATAATTGACCAGAAACATGCCCTTCTCACCGGTCACCGTAAGTTCTCTGATCTTGGTTGGGGTGAGCCAGTTGATACTCAGCAGACCGATGACCCCATTCTCGAAGCGCAGCAAACCCGAGAGCAGGTCTTCATGGTCGGTGTGGATCTCCTGCTCCGTCTCGGCGTAGATCCTCTTCACCTCTGAATCGAGCAGGTAGCGCATAATATCCAGGTCGTGGGTAGCCAGGTCAATCACTACTCCCACATCTCGCACTCTGGCCGGAAAAGGCCCCAAACGCCGAGCGTGGATCTGAAAAACCTGCCCTGCTTCTCCTCGCTTCAGCCTCTGCTTCAGTTCGACGATGGCCGGATTGAAACGCTCAATGTGCCCCACGGCGAGCTTGAGCCTCTGGCCGGCAGCAAAGGCCACCATCTCTTGGCCCTCTTCGATGGTGGAGGCGATGGGTTTCTCCACCAGGATGTGACAGCCTCGTTGCAAAGCGGCCAGCGCCGTCTCGTGGTGAGTCTGAGTGGGCACGGCAATGGAGACCACATCCAGTTCCTCACGGCGTAGCATCTCCTGATAGTCGGTGTAACCTCTGGTTCCATAAACGTGAGCCGCCCGCTCGACTACTCCGCTATCCAAATCGGCCACGGCTACCAGGTCCACGCCTTCCAGTTCGTTGTAAATTCTGGCGTGGTTCCAGCCCATGCTCCCCACGCCAATCACGGCTGCCCTGATTTTTCCTTGTCTGCTCAATCTCTCTCACCTTTGTAAAGCTGTACGACTGTTTCTACGATCCTATCCAGCTCTGCCTGGCTGAGGGCTGGGTGCACCGGTAGGGAAAGAACCTTCCGGCTCATTGCCTCCGCGACCGGCAGGTGATCGGTGTAGCCTAGCTCTTGGTAGACGGGCTGTTTGTGCACAGGCAGAGGGTAGTAGATGCCGGTGCCAATGCCTCGCTCTCTCAGTTGCTCGACCATCCAATCCCGCTTCTCATTCACCCTGATGGTATACTGGTGGAAAACGTGCCGATGACCACCTTTGACTTGGGGAGTTATGATAACATCTCTCAGATGCTCTGTCAAATAGCGGGCGTTGGCGATGCGCTTCTCGTTAAAGTCCTCAAGTTTCGCCAGTTGGGCCAGGCCCAGGGCAGCTTGCAAGTCGGTCATCCTGAAGTTGTAGCCCAGGAAATCATGATAATAGCGCCTCTTCATGCCGTGATTGCGCAAAAGTCTGACTTTTTCTGCCACCTGGTCATCGTCAGTAGTGACCATTCCTCCTTCAGCGGTGGTTATGTTTTTGGTTGGATAGAAGGAGAAGCATCCTGCTCCAAAACTGCCCACTTTCTTGCCATTGATGGAGGCGCCGTGGGCCTGGGCAGCATCTTCGATGACAACCAGCCCATGCCGGGCGGCAATGTCCATGATGGCTTCCATGTCACAGGGGTTGCCGAAGAGGTGCACCGGCATGAGGGCTTTGGTGCGAGAAGTGATTCTGGCTTCGATCAGAGTTGGGTCAATGTTGTAGGAAGACTCGTCAATGTCCACGAAAACGGGTCTGGCCCCGACGAAAAGTATAGAATTGGCCGAAGCGATGAAGGTGAATGGCGAGGTGATGACCTCGTCGCCGGGGCCGATGCCGTGGGCCAGCAGGGCGAGATGCAGGGCGGTGGTACCCGAAGAGGTGGCCACAGCGTGCCGCACCCCACACATGGCGGCGAAGGCCCTTTCAAACTCCTCGACCTTCGGACCTTGGGCCAGCATCCCTGATTCCAGGACGGCGATGATGGCTTCCTTCTCCTCATCTCCCATCAGCGGTTTGGCTATCGGTATCATTAGCTGGCACCTTTCTTTGAACTGCGAGGCAATGGGCCATGAGTCAACGAGTAACGAGGCAACGAGTTATGAGTCAACAAGTAACGGCCTGATTCACTCGCTGCCTTCTCACCTGCTAGCCCGTTGACTCACGAGGGATAGAATAGATGGCATTGCAGGCCGGGCAGCGCATCTCAGTTCCATCGGTGGACTCTTCCTTGATTAGCTTGTAGCCGCAGCGGCAGACGAACCCTTTGAGGCGGGCCGGGTTGCCCATCACCAGCCCGTAATCGGGTACATCTCGTGTGACCACGGCGCCGGCCCCTACCATAGCGAAGCGGCCAATGGTCACATCGGGCAGCACGACTGCCCCGGCTCCCACCGAAGCCCCGTATTTCACTACTATTCGCCCCACTTCCCAATCGGCGTCAGCCTTCAACTCTCCCGAGGGCGTGATAGCCCTGGGGATTTTGTCATTGGTCAGGCAGGCGTGAGGGCCGATAAACACCCCATCCTCCAGTGTGGTCCCATGGTAGATAGAAGCTCTGTTCTGAATCTTTACCCGGTCACCGATGACCACGTCAAAGTCAATGTAAACACCTTTGCTGATGATGCAATTGCGGCCGACCCTGGCTCCCTCTCTTATTTGGGCCTGGTGCCATATCTTTGTCCCTTCACCTATCTCGGCTTGGGGTGACACCTCGGCCGTAGGATGGATCATGACTTTCATCGCAAATCTCCCGGTAGACCTGCAAAATCTTCTTCCCAGCCTCAGACCACAGATAGTGACGGGTCGCTCTTTCTCGCAACTGCCGGCCCAATTCCCTGCTCCTGGTGGGATTGTCCAAAAGCGCCTCTAGGGCCTTGGCCAGAGCGAGCGCATCCCCCACCGGGGCGTAGACCCCTTGCTCTCCCAGATACTCCTGGCTGACCGGGGTATCGAAGGCTACTACGGGTAGGCCCATGGCCATGTAGTTCAGAAGCTTGCCGCTGCCCTCGGTGGCCGAGATTTTGGGCGCTACGGCCACATCGCCAAGAGCCAGGTAGGAGGGGGCTTTCTCGTAAGGGATGCGGCCGGTGAAAGTGATATGCTCGGCGAGACTCAGCCGTTCGGCCATTTTCCGGTAGTGCTCTACGTTGGGGAAGCCCATGACGAGAAAGTGGACGTTGGAACAGACCCTGAGCAGATGGATTGCCGCTCGTAGGAGCAGGTCAATGCCCTGATATTCGGCCAGAAGACCCAGGTAGGCTACTATCTTGCGCTCCGGCGGAATCCCCAGCTTTGCTCTCAAAGCCAGGCGTTCCTCCTCGTCCACGACGTCGGGTCTGAAGCGAGTGCTGTCCACGCAGTCGGGCACAATGTGAATTTTCCGCCTGTCGCAACCAAACTGGTTTACCAGCAATTCAGCGGCGTGATGCGAGTTGGCGATGATGGCCTGGGGCAAACGGGTGAGGAGCTTCTCCAGCCGGTACAGGAGGTGATAGGACAGGCTATTTGGCCGCAAGAACTTGTGGTCAATCATCTCGCCGGTGAGACTGCCCTGAAAGTCCAAGACCAGGGGCACGTTGCCCTTCGGCGGGCTCAGCAGGTAGCCGATCAGGGCTCCTTCGTGCAAGAAGGCGTGGATGACATCAGGTTTCAGCCGCTTGGCCACCGCGGCGCATTTCATCAGGAGAAGGACGTCAAAAGCGATCTTGTGCCAGGAAGAGCCCACCTCGTAGCCTTTCCGCCACGGGATGCCGGCGGTGCGCTCAATGGCCAGGTCGTCAACGTCTTGGCCGCTGTGATAGGTGCAAATGGTGATGCGGTTGCCCAGCTTCTGAAGGATGCGGGCCTCTTCCAGAATACGTACATGGGATCCATAGTCGGCGAAAAAGGAAGTAGGGGCGATCAGCAGGATATTGTAACTCAAGTCTCAAATCTCGGCTCTCTCTCCCTCTACCCACAGCCGCCACCGGAAGCGGATCAATTCTCGAAAGGCGCGGGTGATCACATCGAGGCGTGCTCCGGTTGGGCTGCCGGCCACGCGAGGACGATGACCGGCTAACGGCACCTCACGGATGCGATAGCCGGCCCGTTTGGCTCGCACCAGGAACTCGGCGCTGAAGGTAGCTCCTCGTGATTCGATATTGATGCGGTCAATGATCTCCCGCCGGAAGAGCTTGAAAGCACAGTCAATGTCACGGCTGGTATAGCCGAACAGAAGTGTCACCAGGGCACTCCATCCCCATCCGTTGAGTTTGCGCATGAAAGGATCGCGGCGTGGGGCGCGATAGCCAATTACCAAATCGTACTCGCCAATGAAGGGGAGCAGCTTGTTAATCTCGGTCAGGTCGAACTGGCGGTCAGAGTCGGTGAAGAAAACGAGTTCCTTGCGGGCGCCGGTAAAGCCGGAGTAGAGAGCTGCCCCGTAACCCTGGTTGACTTGGTGCTGGACGAGTCGCACCTGAGGGTAGCGTTCGGCTAACCGGCGCACCTTCTCTGCCGTGCCGTCTCGACTGCCATCATCAACGACGACGATTTCAAAATCGTCAGCGATTGCCCCCACAATCTCAATGGCTTCCATCACCGCCGGGCCTATGTTTTCTTCTTCGTTGTAAGCTGGGAGCACTACCGATATGCCTGGCAAATTGATTCCCCCTTCAACGGATTCAGGATGCCGCTTACACTCGCACCTCACGGGCCGAGGTATAGGTCTCTATGCCAAAATCCCGAGCCAGTTCTTCGGCTCCTGGATCAAAGTAGGGTGAGATCAGAATCATCCGTTTGACTTCAACTCCCTCTTCACGTTCATAGAAAGTCACCTTTCGCCGGAAAAGGGACACGTCACCCCGACTGATGGAGGATTTGAGTTCCAACAGCCAGCAGTCTCCGTTGTGAATGACCACGTCAATTTCCACCGGGGCGGGCCGGCCGAAGACTTGGCCCTCGGTGTCCATTTTCAGATAGCGTTCTGCCTTCAGGCCGGTTTCCTCGGTCAGGATGCCGGCCACTCCAGCGCGAAAGGCGTCTTCGGACAGTATGCCCCAGCGGGCTCCCAACGCCTGGACGTGTACGCCCAAATCCCTGATCTCCCTGGAATGTTGGGCAAAGCCACGGTTGAAATCTTCCCGCAATTCATTCAGTCGCCGGGAGAGCTCTTCTATCCGTTGGGAGTGCTCCTCCAGCCGCCGGGAGTGTTCCTCTTGCCTCTGGGCGAATTCCTCCATTCGTTGAGAGTGCTCTTCCAGCCGCCGGGA
>JAOZOT010000116.1:8358-9585 GCA_029933115.1 Anaerolineae bacterium
ATGGCTTGCAGGTCCGCCCGCTGGGCAAAGACCTCTGCCATCATTCCGAGCACCTGGTAGCGGAAAGCAGGGACGCTTCTTAGCGAGTGTAGAAATTCCTCACGGATCAGTTCGGGCAATTCTTCTCTGGTGATCGTGGTCATTGGTCACCTCCTTGCCTGAAGCGGCACTGTCGCACAGGTGAGGGCATGGGCTGATTCTCGGTGCGGAACCGCGAACGATACAAATGGTCCTCAGCCCAGGCCGATGAGGCGACGCAGGAAGCTTTGCTGAGGGGGCAAAGCCGGCATTCTCTCTGTCAATTCCCAGCGCCCCTCCGCTTTGTCTCTCAGCCACTTGTCACGGACGGACATAGCCCCTTCGAAGGTCTTTTCCAGCTTCTCGGCCTCTTGAGCGGCGATAACCTCTCTCAGTTCTTTCAACCTCGCCAGGCAGGCGTCTATCCAGCGCACAATGTTTTCTCCGTTGGCCAGGCAGACATCGCGATAAGTGGCAGCATCTGCCGAAGAAAAATGGGTCGCACTTTGGAAAGCATCGCCGGCCAGCTTGCGCATCTCTCGCCAGGCGGGGCTTGTGATAGTGGTCCCCAGCAGAGCAGCAGACAGGACAAAAGGCAGGTGGTCAATGCCGGCTACGAGGCCATCGTGCTCGGCCGCATCGAGGAAGAAAGGGCGGGCTCCCAGAAGGTGAACCAGGTCTGTCGCCAGTTGGACGGCCTGAGGTGCGGCCTCAGACGAGGGGGTCAGGCAATAGAGCCCTCCCTGAAAGAGATCGGCTCTGGCTCCTTCAATGCCCGTTGGGAGGCTGCCGGCACTTGTCTCTTGGCTGATTATGGGATCGCCACCCACGAAGCTAACTGTGTCAGGCAATATCTCTTTGGCCCAGGTCATGACCGGCTCTTTGATGTTGGCCGTATCGGTGACGAGGCAGCCGGGCTTGAGATAGGGGGCGATGGCCGTCAAGGTCTCTTTGATAGCCATGACCGGCGTGGCGATAATGATCAGATCGGCTCCCTCGCAGGCCGAGATCAGGTTCCATTCTGTTTTGCCAACCGCCCCTCGCTTGCGAGCCTGGCCGGCCACAGTATGTTTGCGGTCGTGGCCAATTACCTCATAATCGTTTCCAATCCGACGAAGGGCAAGGCCGATGGAGCCGCCAATGAGCCCCAAGCCGATTATAGCAATACGTGGTTTGGACATGCCTTTCTCCTCAATATCTGAAACCTAA
>JAOZOT010000583.1 GCA_029933115.1 Anaerolineae bacterium
CCTCAAGCCACAAGGGCCAGAAGTCTACGGCAATGTAGCCTGTGTACTCGTAGCCTTTGACCCGATCCGAAAAGCCGAGCATGTTGGGCATGGTGTACAGCATGATCGCCGGGATGTCTTCCATGATCATGCGCTGCATCTTCTTCACCAGCTCCATCCGCTCTTCCTCGTCGGCCGTCTGCTCGGCCTTCTCCAGGAGCGCGTCAAACTCCGGGTTCTTGTAGAAGCAGGCCGACTGGAAACTACCTCCTTCCGGCTTGTCCCAGAAGCCGGAGTAGTACTGGTAGCGGAACCACTGCGTGGCCACCGGCCCCATATCATCAAAAGTGCAGATTGTGTCCGCTCCGGTTCCTGGGTTGGTGGACATGGTGACCATGTCTGGCCAGGCCATAGGAATCATGTTGACCGTGATGCCGAATTGGGCCAGGGGTTCGGCCAGCATCGTGCCGATGGCTTCCTCGAAAGGCAGGCCGGTCACGTAGACGTAGTCTATCTCCAGTCCTCCATCTGCCCAGGGAGTCTTGTCCAGGTATTCTTTGGCTTTCTCCAGGTCCTGGCGGTAGATGGGCTGGACGTTGGGGTCGTGGCCGGGGACGCCGTCGGGGAGGCAGCCGGTGATCAGCGGGCACAGTTCCGGTCCGCCCTGGGTGGCCACCAGTCCCTCGTAGTCAAAGGCGTAGGCCATGAACTTGCGGAAGTTGACGTCGTTGAAGGGCTCTCGCCGGTTGTTCATCTTGACGTAGCCTGTCAGGAAGCCGGGGTGTACCTCGGTGTGGGTGCCGGAATTGGCCTCGATTAAAGACAGATCTTCCACAGCCATTGAGTCGGCGATGTCAACTTCTCCGGCCAGCAGGGCCATTCGTCGTTCTGCGGAGTCGCGGATGATTCTCCAGATGACCCCATCCAGGCGGCCTTGTCCCGGCCAGCCGCGCCAGTAGTCCGGCACTGCTTCGATTTCGTAGGCTGTGCCCGGTTCCCAGCGTTTGATGACGAAGGGGCCTGAGCCGGCGGCGTTTTCCAGCAGCCATTTTTCGCCCTTGTCGCCGCCCACCTCGTGTTTCATGACTTCTTCGGGGTTGGCGATGAAGGTCTGTCCCTGGTATCCCAGGAGCCAGGGCAGGTCGGCGAAGGGTGTGGTGAGGACGATGCGCAGGGTGTGGCCGTCCACGACTTCTATGCTGTCCTTGTTCATTACCGGCAGCAGGTTGGCCGCTCGTGGTCTCTGGAACTCCAGGATGCCTTTGAGAGTCCATTCCACTGCTTCTGCTGTGACCGGTGTGCCGTCGTGGAACTTGGCCCGCTCGTCGAGGTGGAAAATCCACTCCCGGACGTCGTCAGACGCTTCGTAGCTCTTGCAGACGCTAGGTGTCAGTCTGGGTGGCCATCCTTCCTGCCAGAACAGAGAGTCGTAGAGGGCTCTCATCATGCAGTTGATGGAATAGTCGCCGCGATCGCGGGGGTCCAGGGTGGGGATGTCCTGGCCTCCGGCGTAGACGAGTACCTGTGGCTTAGTGGTTGAGGCCGGTGTCGTTGGTGTGGGTGTCGGCTCAGGCTTCGGCCCGCAGCGGGCCACCAACATAGCACCGACACTCCCTCCCAGCAGATGCAGGAATCGCCGTCGCGTGACTTTTCGGCGCAGTGCTTTTACCGCGTCGCTTTCCTCGGTCCTTCTCATCATTTTGCCTCCTGATTGTATCGAATCGCCGTTCTCAAGTGTGCACTACTCATCCCCATCACCTGCCAGCTTCGGCGCGCTCAACTGTACAAAGGTGCTGGACGCGCCCAAGGCCGCAGCCATTTCCCGAATAGTGGTTTGCAGCAGTTCGTCTATGTCGGTGGCGCGGCGCATCTTGTCGGTGATCTCGCGGGCCAGCCGCTCGCGGGCAGCACGACGCTGGGTCTCTTCAAACAGCCGCAGGTTCTCGGCGGCTAGGGCCATGCGCTCGGCGACAGCTTCGACCAGGGCGATGTCCTCGCTGGTCCACTGCCGCGTCCCGTCTTCGTCGTGAATGCCCAGGGCACCGATGACCTCGCCACGGAGGGCGATAGGCGCGACCAGAGCGGAGTAACCCTCTCCTTCGGCTCCGTCGCCACTCAAAACCGTCACGCTTCGGCGCTCCACCGCCTGGCGGATTTCGGCCAACACCGCGTCGCCTAATGGAGCGGCGCCTGGCCGTTCGGTCTCGTAGCTGATTGCTTTGGCAGTCTGCGGATAGCCGGTCCACGCCTGACGCAGGTAGTGGCGGTGGATGGCCTCCATCTCCTTCAAAGCGGCTTGGGCCTCGGCAAAGAGCCAGGCATTGTCAATGGCCACCGCCACCTGGTCGGCCATCGTCTGCATCACGGCAATGTCCGCCTCGTCAAAAGCCGCCTCTTCCCTGCTCTGCACGGTCATCGCCCCGATGACCCGCCCCCGCGAGCGCAGCGGCAGCGCCATCTCTGAGCGCGTCTCCGGCA
>JAOZOT010000584.1 GCA_029933115.1 Anaerolineae bacterium
GGTGGGTCTGGGCATATCCCAGAACTGTCGGTACTTTGAGCCAGGCGACCCCAATAAGGGCATCTTGAGGCCGTTTTTCTGCTCTTATGTCTACTCTCCAGTGCTTTTGGGGACATACCCCACTGCGTGGGCAGTGACCCTCCCGCAGGGTTCGCAACCTGCGGGAGGGTGATATACTCCGACACTTTTGGGATATACCCGGTAGGTCTGCATTTAAGCGTGGTTGGGGAGATTTTTCCAGCAGCGTGTGTGGGAGAAGTTGTCGTCAATGACAATATCGTTGTCGGCCGCGCGGCCAATAGTGATGATTGGCCCCATCAACTGGAAACCTGAGCCGGCCTCTGAGCCACTGCCGGCGATGAGGTACCAAGATGTTGCCATGATGAGCTCTTCTCCTGCTGCTTGGCGATCCTCTTTCAGGGACAGAGACAGAAGCAAGATGCGATTCCACAAATCCAGCTTCCGCCACCGGCTGCACACTCCACCGGGTCATCTGTGTTGGGATTACACGAAGTGGGTGGGGCGCCCCCGCATTCCCCACAATCGGCCGGGCAATAATACGGGCTGCTGGTAACACCTTCATAGCAAGGATCGGCATCATAACAATCTCCATCTCCACACACGCACGGCCCGCTTGGTTGAGAGGGTGGCGGCTTGGGCCCGCACGTGGTAGGATCCCACCGGCATGGCCCCCGGGTCCCATCAGGTTGGCACCGGCTGACGTACTCAGGGTCACAAACCACGGCCGGAGGACGACCGCCGCAACCGGTCCATTCTCCCGGATTACAGACTTTTTGCCTCGTCGGGGTGGGAGTGGGTAGGGGCGTGGGGCTCGGAGTGAGTGTATCTGTCGGCTGCGGTGTGCTGGTCGGCACAGGTGTTGGCGTCGGTTGGGGCGTGTTGGTCGGGGTGGCGGTTGGAATGGGAGTATTGGTCGGCGTGGAGGTCGGTGTCACCTGGCAATCCGGCCCAACCCAGGTGCGGAGCAAGTCCCTGCGCTGAGAGGGCAAAGCCCCTTCGGGGCTGAGATTTGCCTTGTTTGGACCCGAAAACAACCTGAAGGGCCCCGCCTTTGCAGCTCTGTGAGGCCTTGAACCCCAGGCAGAGCTTTACGGCACCACTTGCAATCTATAGGAGCTGAGTTGCCAAAGATGATCAAGCCCTGATGGAAGTTGGGAGATAGCTCGTGTCGGCAAGTGTCTGACGTCTGTGTGACCAAACCAAAAAAGAGGCTCCGAGCTGGCCAATGTCAAATCCGCCGGAATCCAGCCAATGCCTTCCAAGTAGAATTCCACCCAGTGGTGCGTGGATACCCTGCCATCGTAGGATACAAACTGACCGCAGACAACGCGTGCTGGGATAGGAACTGGATTGGTCCGGCACAGGACGACGAATAGTAGAGACTGAGGTGCGCAATTGGCACGCTTCTCCCGGAGCACGATTTCTAACGTTTCCCTATGCGACGAAGCCCTGATCTCTGCTGGATCGTATTCAATCTCCTCACGGATGAACAGAAAGATCTTCCTTGCGCGTTCGAGGGGTGTGTCGTCTGGCGAAACAAGTTCTGCAGATTTGGCAGCTACGAAATCAAATCCACTTGGGTCGATTACTTTTGTTGTTCCCCAATGTCCTGGCAATGGCTCTTGAAAAGCGGGCGAGTCCAGAGGAGTGGGAGGGGTATTCAAATCCCCGTATCTGACATTAAAGTCCACGCTCTGGATAGTCACAAGTTCGTCAATATTGTAGGGAACATTTTCTTTGGGTTCGCGCGTATAGCGGTCGCGATAGCTCGCCGTGCCGCTGCCTTGGATATGATAAGTCACCGATGGAGCAAGGATCAGCGTACCAGGAGGCACAGGTGTAGGAGTCGGCGTGAAAGTAGGAGTGGGGGATGGGGTTAGCGTGCTGGTAGGTGTTAGCGTAGGGGTAGGAGTGGGCGATGGAGTTGCTGTATTAGTGGACGTCGGTGTTGCCGTTGGAGTAAGGGTCGCTGTTGGCGTTGATGTTAGGGTAGCGGTTGGCAACGGCGTAGGAGCAAGAGTTGACGTGGCAGATGCAGCCAGTGCAGCAGTAGCCGTAGGCAGCACAGCAGCAGGTGTAGCGATTGGAGCGGGTCCACACGCCGCCAGCAAAATACTCAGGCACACTATGCCACTATTTCTCGAAAGTAAGGGCTTCAAATTCTTCCGCTCCCATTCAGGCGGGCACATTTCGCCCAGGTTTTCCAGTTGCCAATACTGCCCGACAAACCGATCACATGCTCTCTTGAGGCAACTTCAAGAAGCGGCTGAAGATGACGAAAAGTGGTCCTGACATTGGGCATGTGCTGGACCTTGGAACAGCCCGCTGAAAATATTATAGGATAAAACAAACCCGATGTCAATATGGTAGCTCTGCACCACTCAATCGTGGTTGGGCAGGCTGCCCCACTCCGAGGGCGCAGGAGAGGAAAAA
>JAOZOT010000117.1:0-6987 GCA_029933115.1 Anaerolineae bacterium
TTAGCGACTCAAGTCGCCACTACGAGCATTTTTCAGACACGCTGTCAGGCCGACTTTAACGGCGAGAGGTGGTGGGTCGTAGTGGTGACTTCAGTATCTTGAACGGCTGAAGCCGCCGCTACGAGCAGAAACGCCGCTGCCCGGTCATGTTAAGGTGCGACTCATCGGCAACATTCAGGCCGACCTGTGGGAGCTGCCTCATCACCCCGACTTTCCTCTCTCAACTATCTCCAAGCAGAGCTCGAGGTCGCACAGCGCATCTTCCGCGGTCGTGCGCGGCCGGTCACGGCCGGTGATGCAGCGCAGAAAATGCACCAACTCTTCTACAAATGACTCTTTGTATTCCAGGTGAGGCGTTGTGACGCCGCCGGGGGTGGAAATCTTTAGCTCTGTGGGTTGCCGGAACAAGAGAGGCGCCGCCAGAGACAGGTCCAGCCGGCCATCACGGCAATGCACTGCCAGCGTGCAGTCAAAGGGGCTGCCGGGAGGGTTCATCAGGCCTACCTCGAAGAAAACACGCGCTCGTTCAAACTCGACCAGAGCCAGGCGCGGCATGTCGTTGCTGGCGTAGAGGACCGCTTTCGCCTCGCCGAACAGCCCCCGCGCCATGTTGACCTCATGTATCCAGCCTTCAACCCATTCCAACTCTGCCGGGAAGCTCTTGCCATCTCGACTCTGCCCTTCTGGCGGAGACCCAGGAGGGCGCGGCTCTTCGTCCAGGGATATTTCGCCCAGAGTCTTTGCTCCGGCCCGCCACAGCCCGCCAAAGCTGTGAATCCGAGCGTAACGCGTATCTCCCAGTTCTCCCGAACGGAGTATGGCCTCCGCATACAGATAAGCCGGATCGTAGCGATTGTTGTAGCCAATGACCATGATAGCCCCGCTGCGCCGGCGAGCTTCTACGATTTCGCGCCCTTTCTCCAGAGTGACCTCCAACGGTTTCTCCAGGAAAACCGGGATACCACGCTCCAGCACAGGGAGGCACGTCGCGGCGTGATACATGCGCGGTGTGGCAATCAGCACGCCGTCCAGCTCCGGCTCACCGGCCACCAGGGCCTCACTGCTTTCGTACACACGCGGAATGTTGTAGGCTGCAGCGACCCGCCGGGCTACCTCGACATCCACATCGGCAATAGCAACCGGCCGGACGCCGCCGATCTGTAGCAGGTTCGGCAGGTGCGCCATCTGCATCATGCGGCCCGCCCCGACCAGACCGATTTTCAAGGTCACTTCGCCCCTCCTCTTTCCCAGGGTACCCGGGCCAACAATGCTTCCAGATACTCCATGCTGTGCACCGCCAGGTCAGGATCGTGGTCCCAGTATTCCTGTCGGAACACTTCGACTATGACGTAGCCTGCAAATCCTTGGTCGCGCGGGAGGCGCAGCATTTCCGCAGCGGGCAGGACTCCCAGGGTCGGATAGAGTCGCATGAGATGGTCCAGGTCCTTCCTGGGCACGTCCTCACAGTCACTGACGTGTATCGCCCCCAGCCGTTCGACCGGTGTGGCGGCAATCTCTTCCAGGCTGACGCCGGATTGGTAGTAGTGAAAGACGTCGAAGAGGAGTTTCAGGTTGGGGCAACCCGCACCTTCGATTATCTCCATTGCCTCCATCGGCCCCGGCACGACCGGGTGCAGGCCGAGGGGCTCCAGGAAAAGGTCCACCCCCTGGTCCGCCGCGATGGCCGCCATGATCCTGGCTTCCTCCGTCGCCAGGCGGAGCAACTCGGCTTTGGGCGTTCCGGCCGGGGGATTACGGGCTGCGCAGACGGCGATGGCGGTTGCGCCCAGGCCGGCCGCCAGGCGCACCATTTCTCGCACGGCCTTCACCCGCTCGGCCTGCTGCCCATCACCGTAGCCGAGGTATACAAAGCAGAGGCCCGCCGGCTCTATGTGATGAGAGGCCAGGAGGTCCACCAGTTCGGCCATTTCGTGCTCGGCCAGGTATTGCTCCAGCTTGTCCCGCCAGATCTCCAGTCCCTCGAATCCTGCCGCTGAGGCCGCGGCGATCTGCACCTCCAGGGGCCACGGGTGCATCGTCGCGCCATTGATGCCGACTTTCATCGTATAATCCTACAGCGTGATGACCTGGCCGGTCTCTGCACTCTTATAGGCGGCGTCTATCACGCGCATATTGACCAGCCCTTCCGCTCCGCCTGGGTTCGGTTGCTTGCCTTCTCGAATGCACTCCAGAAAGTGGGACATTTGAGGGACGAACTTGTCCCGTTTGTCGCGTTTTTCCACCGGTGGGAGGTCGGAGTCAATCCTTTCTACAGAGTTGTCGGCCCTGGGGATCTCCAGGTAGGAAGGAAATATCCGTCCAAAGCCGATGGTGCCGTAAAGCTGGGTAGCGGCCTGCGGTCCATCGGCGTGGGGCTGCCACCAACCGGCCTCGATGTACGAAGTTGTACCCTGATCCCAATTCACGATGATGACGCCGGTATCGTCCACGTCGAAATCGTTGTAATAGGTGCCAATCCGGGCGTACACGCTCACCGGCCGGGGGGCGCCGAGCAAGAAGCGAACGGTGTCCAGGGCGTGGATGCCCATGTCGGCCACAGCACCGCCACCGGCAAATTTTCTCTGCGTGAACCACCCTTCTGGGCCGTGGTGGACGTGCAGACAATACCCCTTGGTGCGGACGATTTTACCCAGCCGGCCCGCCGCCACCTGCTCACGCAACCACCTGACCTCCGGGTCAAACCGCCAGACGTGGCCCACCATGAGCAGCGCCCCCGATTTCCGGCCGGCGGCCAGCATGGCCTCGGCTTCGGCCGCGTTCATGGCCATGGGCTTCTCGACCAGCACGTGCACGCCCGCTTCGAGAGCAGCGATGGTCTGCGGGGCGTGCAAGTAATTGGGTGTACAAACGACGAGGGCGTCCACGTCGCCGTCCTTCAGCAGGCTCTCCACATCGGGATACTGACGTGGAATCCCGAACTCGGCGGCAAAGGCGGCCATAGACTCTGGGCGATGATTGACGACGGCTTCCAGGGTGACGCCCGGCAGCTTCTGCGCCGCACCGGCGTGGACTCCGGCGATGAGGCCGGTACCGGCGAAAGCGACTTTCATCGGTCCTACCCCACGCTCTGTTCTCGGCCGCCTTCCCTGGCCCGCTTTTGCTTGAAGTAGAGATAGGGCAAAAGCAGCACAAAGGAAATCACCGAGGGATTGAGGGCAGCTTTGATCATGCCGACCGCATCCTGCGCCGACATCTCCACTTCCACCGGCATGGACTTTGTGGGGTCACTCTTGATCAAGAGCACATCCCCTTCTCGCTGCATAGAACCCAATACAAAATCCAGCCTGACCAGCTTGGTATAAACTTTCATTATCCCTTCCTCAAACGGCCCGTCTCCTGGGCATATTTGACACGCTTTTCCAGCAAGCCGGGCATGTCCTCGGGTTCGTACCCATAAGGAGGCGTAAATTGCCCTCGCTCATACAGGCCAGCCATGGCTACCTTGGCCCCTTCCACCTTGTCGGCCAGCGTGCGGGGTGGTTTGCCCGGCGGGAACAAGTTGGGTGGATATATGGTCTGCTCATACATCTCGCGGAAGCCTTCGGTGCGCACGTCAATCCACATGTTGTGATTGGCGATGGTGCGGTGCTCGCGCAAGGCTTCGATATCAATGGTTGCCCCGATGATCTGCTCGGCGGGATAGGAGGCCTGGCGCAGAATCATCCCCGTGTAGTCTATGATCAACGAGTGACCAGGGCAGAAGGCCCTGGGATAATAGTCGTAGTGCACAACCCCCCAGTTAGACCCCAGGAGGTAGCACATATTATCATGAGCACGGGTGCGCCTGGTAAACGTCCAAAAGTCCCACGGCCGGCTGACGCCTTCGACCTCCTGGAGGGCCACCGGGTGACAGATCACCTCGCAGCCGTTGAAAGCCAACGCCCTGGAAACTTCGGGGGTGGCTCCATCGTGACAGGTCATGCAGCCCAGCTTGCCGATTTCGGTGTCCACTACCGGGAAACGGGTCTTGATGTCGTCACCAAAGACCCTGGAGTAATCTTCCATCATGTCGTGCGGGCTGGTGCCCAGACCAATGGTGGCAGGGATATGCCACTTGTGGTACTTGAGAATGACTTCTCCGGTCGGCCCGATGATAAAGGCCGTGTTGAACCAGCGGTCGGGAAATTCGGGCACCAGTTCGACAACCCCGCCACCGGCGATGAAAACGCCGTATTCTTTGGCCTTCTCAGCCAGAACGTCGGTTTCCGGACCGGGAATGGTGATCGCTTTTTTCATGAACTCTTTGAGGCTATCCTCACCCTTGCCGGGTGTGGTCACGCCCTGCAAAAAGTATTCGGGGAAAACGATCAGGCGGACCGGTAACTCGTAGAAATAGCCCACCCCAAAGTCAATCAAGTGGCAGTAGCGATCCAGGTTCTTGTAAATATCATCCCGCGTCCTGGCCACGGTGACTTCTGGCTGGACAACCAGTGCTGTGTATTTTTCCACCTTTTCTCTCATGGCTTCGTCCTTCAGTTTTATGTCAAATGCTGGGAGGGTATCCCCGGCCCCCGGGAGGCCGGGGCTCCATTTATCCAAGGCGGCGCTTCTTCTTCAGGCCCAGGTCCTCCAGGATCACCCCTGCGGTAATCGTCCCGGCCCCGGCGATGGCTCCGCCGGGGTGACAGTGGGGGCCGGTCATGTATAGCTTCTTGATGGGGGTTTTGTACTGTGACCAGCCGGCAAAGGGCCTGAAGTAGCCAGACTGGTACAATTTCATCGCCCCTCCCGTGGTTGAGCCCTTGACAAAACAAGGGTTGTCCCTCTCTATGCTCGGCCCGGTATCAATGTAGGCCGCCAGAATGTTGTCGTCCGTCATGTTGGTCGTGTATTCTCGGAGCTTGGGCAACTCGACGTTGTTGACATAGTCCTCCCCGATGTCCTCCCAGCTTTCCCCGCTGGCCAGCTTCATGGGCACAAAGGTATCCATAATCAGGGTGTGCTTGCCTTCGGGCGCCCGCGTAGGATCCACCTTCGTCCAACAGGCAACCCACAGGAACGGGTTGCTTGGCGGGAGGCCCATGGAGATCTCGGCCCACTGCTTTATGATGTCTTCCACCGAGCCGAATATCCTTTGGAAAGGAGTGTGGTTCATTTCCTCGCTGCAACGATACTTAGGTGGCTCGTTGAGGGCGTAATGAGCGCGCACAATGGTGAAACTACCCCAATTGTAGTTCCTGACCTTGCGCAAGAACTTTTCTTCCAGGATGCCCTCTTCGACCATGTCCAGGAAGGTGTGGGTGGGGTCAATATTGCTGACCACCGCCTTGCCGGCGGTGAACTTGCGTCCGTCGGCCAGCTCAATCCCCTTCGCCTCTCCATCTTCAACGATAAACTTTTCCACAGGGGAGCTGACCATCACCTTCCCATCGTGGGCTTCGATTAACCTGGCCAGGGCGTAGGGAAGCTCGGCGGTGCCTCCCACCGGGATGGACTCGCCGTATACGTGAATAGCGGGGATCATGATATAGAACAATTGCCCCCGTCCTTCCTGCTCCGGTGAGATCCCAGGCGCTGTGGCCCAGCCGAGGATGAAGGAGCGCACGTAAGGGTTCTCAAAGTTCTCAAGGGTGAAATCCAGCGGGCTCATCTGATAGTTGCGCAACATCTCCAGCCCGGCCTCGGTGCTGGCCATGGCCCCTTCCAGAAGGCCGGGAGGGGTGGGAGGGGAGAACATCTGAGAGACAAACCCATCCTTGATGTCCACAAAGCCATCGTAGATTTCACGATACCGCCTGGCGTCCTTCTCCGAGTATTGGGCAATGCTGGCACATGTCTTGTCTATGTCCTTATAAACAATGATGCCTGGCCCCTCGTGGTAGGGATGTCCGGTGATGTGGTCCTCGGCGTACACGTACTTGAGGCCATATTGTTCAAGTTCTGGCAACAACTTGACGAATTCGGCGTTGGCGTGAATCCAAACGTGCGAAGAACCATACATATCGTGCTTGAAGCCGGGCAAAGTCACTTCCCGGGTGACAACGCCTCCGCCAAGCCAGGGGTTCCTCTCCACCACCAGGACTTTTAGCCCGGCCTTGGCCAAAACGGCGCCACAGACCAGGCCGTTGTGGCCGCCACCTGCCACAATGATGTCGTAATCTGCCACTCTCACCACTCCTTTCCTTGATCTGTATTTTTCGAGCCAAGCTCTGCTGTGTCGCTAACGTATCCCGTGCGCTTCCAGGGTTCTGAGGACGGTGGTCCTCACGTTGTTAATGTGAGTGGTTATAGCCTCCTTTACCTGTTCCCAATCGCCATTCTGGAAGGCCTCGTAGATGGCCTTGTGTTCCTGCTGTGTCTGCGACACGTCTTCGACGCTGTGCGCGTAGTGGACTCGCGCCACCTGGAGATGTATGTTCAGGCTTTTGTACATCTGTAGTAGACGGTTGTTGCCGGCCAGCCTGATGAGCGCCAGGTGCAGGTCGCGGTTCCACGACATATAAGCGTCATAATCGGGATGCTCACTGTTGGCAGCTTTGTCTATGTTGGCCATGCACCTGCGCATCTCAGGCAAGAGCAACTCCACCCTGCCCTGCTCCAGGACCTTCTCAGCAGCATATAGCTCCAGGAGCAGCCGCAGGTCGAGGAGTTCAACCACGTCTCGAGCGGTCAACGCGGTGACGAACGTGCCCCGGCGAGGCACTTTCTCCACCAGTCCTTCCAGGGCCAGGCGATTCACAGCGTCTTTCACCGGGGTGCGGCTCACGCCGAGTTGGGAGGCTATTTCATCAATCAGGAGCTTTTCGCCAAACTTCAGCTCGTGCTTGAGTATCTTTGTTCTGAGAATCAGGTAGACCTTTTCGCTGAGGGCTGTGTGGTCAATGTGGGGAAAGGTAGCTTCATCCATCGAGGGGTTCTCCTAGACATTGAGGGGGGAGCATTGTAGAATGTGATATTTAAAATTCTAGATTCCACGTTAATTATACCACACTCTCGTTTCCCTGTCAAGTGATCCAGGCCCTGCTC